>CAYGGS010000095.1:0-3527 GCA_964349545.1 uncultured Gammaproteobacteria bacterium | reverse complement strand
ACGTTGCAGGCACCGTGAACGCGAACACCATCGCGAGGAACGCGGCGATCGCCGCAGCGAAGACGCTCTTCGTCAACGCGGAGGCGAGCGGGGCGGATCTCTCGAACGGGCCGTGCCTCTCGAACAACCTGATGTCCGATTGGGTCGCCGACATCGCGCACAACCCGCGGACGGAGGTCGACGACCAGCCGGAGAACCAGTGCAGCGCGTACCGCGAGGGGAAGGCGCACCACTTCGTCGAGCTCGACACGAACGGGCAGTTCATCCGAGCACAATAATCGATATCCGTATGTCGCTCAAACGAAAACGCGCCATAGCGGTTGAGCCCGAAATGGTGAACGTCCATATGGTATATGGCGATCTGTTCGGGATCGAGTTCCTCAGGAACGCCGCAATGAACGTCGTCGAAACCCTTTTTTTCCGTGCGAAATTAAGAGGCAGATGTGAATTCAGGTACAAAGGGACCCGTTTCACGATCGTGCGAAGGAAGGACCTGACATATTTCGTCCAGGAAAAACCCGAAGAGACATCGAAGATGGACAGCATATAGATTTTTGTCACTAGAACGTCGCAGGCGGTCGGTTGGCATCCGTTTTTCGAGCGTTCTCCGCAACGGTTGCGTCAGAGCCTGATCTCAAGTATCATGTCGTGACCGAGCGTGCGATGACACAGCACGGAGTTCCGGTCGAATAATCCGAACATCAATGAAGCGACAATCAAAAAAAGAGACGAACGCACTGAAGATGGTGAACATCCACCAGGTGAACGGTGATATCGCCGCCATCAACTATCTGGCGAACGCGGACTTCCACCTGGTCGAAAGCTATTTCCTTCGCGCGAAGCAGACCGGACGTACCGAGTTCGAGTGTTTCGGCGTGATGTACGAGATGGTGAAGAATCGCAACCTGACCTATACGGTGCACGAGCTGCCGGAGAAGGTCATGTATGTCGATGTCTAACTGACCGTACCGTACCTATGCGCGCCTCGCTCAGACGTTTCGTTCCGAGGTCGTTGTTCGGCGTGTACCACGGCGTGCTCGCGGACCTTGCCACGTGGCGGTACCGGCGACCGACGCACGAGATGACGGTCATCGGCGTCACGGGTACCTCGGGCAAGACGACGGTCTCGCTCATGCTGCATGCGATCCTCGAGCGGTCCGGTCATCCGACCGCCATGGCGACGACGGCGGTGTTCGCCATCCGCGACGAGCAGTGGGTGAACGACCGGAAGATGACGATGCTCGGCAGGTTCGCGCTCCAGAAGTTCCTCCGGCGCGCGCGGAAGGCCGGCTGCACGCATGCCATCGTCGAGACGACGAGCGAAGGTCTCGCGCAGAACCGCCATCGCGGCATCGACTACGACGTCGCGGTGCTGACGAACCTCACGCCCGAGCACATCGAGTCGCACGGATCGTTTGCGGCGTACCGCCAGGCGAAGGAGCGGCTGTTCCACGTGCTGACGCTCACCGCGCGGAAGGTCGGCGTGAAGAAATCGATCATCGTAAACGCGGACGATGAGTCGGCGCCGATATTCCTGCGGCACGCTGCCGACGAGTATTTCACCTTTTCACTGATGAACAAGAGCATCGGTACCGCAACGCCCGTGATGGCGCTTGACATCGAGCTCGGTGCGATCGGATCGGTGTTCACACTCGAGAACGGGGGAGAGCGCCACCGAGTGGAGCTGAAACTGCTCGGCAGGATGAACGTCGAGAACGCGATGGCCGCCGCGACGACCGCGTTCGCGCTCGGCATATCGCTTGACGTCATCGCCGAGGGCCTCGAGTCGGTCGATTCGATCCCCGGACGGATCGAGCCGATCAGGGCCGGCGGTGTTACGGTCATCGTCGACTATGCGTTCCACCCGAAGGCGATGGAGGAGCTCTACGCGATCGTCGATCAACTGCCGCATCGTCGCCTCATCCATGTGCTCGGCGCCACCGGCGGCGGCAGGGACCGTGCGCGGCGTCCGGTGCTGGGCCGCATGGCCTCGGAACGTGCTGATGTCGTCATCGTAACGAACGAGGACCCATACGACGAGGATCCCTACATGATCATGGACGAGGTTCGGGCTGGCGTCATGGAGATCGGCGGACGGACGCAGGACAAGGACGTCTTCATGATCTTCGACCGCCGCTCGGCAATCGGCAAGGCGGTGTCGCTGTCCGGTAAAGGCGACCTCATCCTGGTCACGGGCAAGGGGAGCGAGCAGGCGATCGTCGTTGCTAACGGGAAAAGGGTCCCATGGGACGACCGTGAAGCCGTCCGGTCGGCTTTGGAGGAGCGATTCGGTCTTTTGAGCTAGTGGACAAGTTGTGGGCAATGAACAATTCACTCTGTCGATTGAGGTTCTAAAAAAATGTCAATGTAGCCGAATAATCCAGTAATAGGCATCGTGATATGACATTTTGTGCAGATATTGTCAAATTTTCCTCATTACGCTTGACATAGAGAGCGACTTCTATCTATACTCAGTAGGCGTAATTTCATTTTTACTACTCTAAGGGCGAGTCGCCTGAGCCATACTTTTGAGTAGCCACCTTTAATTGAATACTTTTTTATCAAAACGATTCCCTCGATCCGAGGGAAGAGCATTATTTTTCGCGCACGCATGACCACCACCATGAAGGAGAGGAAGTTCTTCACGAGCTTCACGGACGCGATCTCGCTCCCGGACCTCATCGAGATCCAGAAGCGGAGCTACGACTGGTTCTTCCGTGAGGGGCTCCGCGAGCTCTTCGAGGAGATATCGCCCGTCCGCGACTTCATCGGACGCGACCTCGAGCTCTACTTCCTCGGGTACTACCTTGACGAACCGAAGTTCGACGAGGTAGCCGCGAAGGCGAAGAACGTCACCTTCGAGGCGGCGCTCCGCGTATCGACGCGCCTCGTCAACAAGAAGACGGGCGAGATCAAGGAACAGGAGATCTACCTTGGCGAATTCCCGCTCATGACCGACCGCGGTACGTTCATCGTGAACGGCATCGAGCGTGTCGTCGTCAGCCAGCTGATACGGTCGGCCGGCGTTTTCTTTTCCGCCGAATCGAACCGGGGCCGTCTGTGGTACGGTGCGAAGATCATCCCGAACCGCGGCGCCTGGCTCGAGCTTGAGACGGACGCGAACTGCGTCATTTCGGTTAAGATCGACCGTAAGCGGAAGGTGCCGATCACGGCGCTCCTGCGCGCATTCGGTTTCGCGACCGACGACGAGATCCGCCGGCTGTTCCAGGACGTCGATAACCATCCGACGAACCGGTACATCGAGGCGACCCTCGCGAAGGACCCGTCGAAGAACGAGGCCGAGGGCCTGCAGGAGGTCTACAAGCGCATCCGGCCGGGCGACCTCGCGACCATCGAGAACGCCCGCGAGCTCATCAACAAGATGTTCTTCTCGTTCGACCGCTACGACTTCTCGCGCGTCGGGCGTTACAAGCTGAACGTGCGGTTCGGCATGAGCCAGCCGATCGACAAGGGGCATCGCGTCCTCCTGAAGTACGACGTCGTCGCCATCATCCGCGAGATCCTCT
>CAYGGS010000094.1:469-3550 GCA_964349545.1 uncultured Gammaproteobacteria bacterium | reverse complement strand
CGTCCTGCCCGCAGGGCATCTCGGACCCCGAACGGTGCGGCCATTAGCCCTATGAAACACTTCCTGCGATCATTGACCTGGGAACGGCTCACGACGGTGAGCGGTGCCACCGTGCTCACCGCGTTCGTACTGGTGGCGATGCTCCTCGTCGCCGCGTCGGACCGATCGGACGCCCAATCGCCGATCTATGATCCGGTCACCATGATCACGATCACGACGACGCCCTACGGCATGACGACGGCGACGATCAACTACACGACCGATCAGCCCGCCGCGACCACCATACGGTACGGGACCTCGGCGTCGGCAATGACGACGGTCATTAATGTCGATAACAGCTCCTATCAAGGTGCCCACACCGCGAACTTCACGGGTCTCACCCAGGGGACGACGTATTATTACGAGATCATAGCGACCTCGCAGGACGGGACGACCATCAACAGCACGGCGGTCGGCTCATGCGTTTCGCCGGGCAACGTCTGCTCGTTCAGGACGACGAGTTTGAACGTGAGCAACATCGCGGTAGCGATGAGCGGCACCACGGCAACGCTCAGCTTCACGCTGAGCCAGGCAGCAGGAACCGCCGTCAACTACGGGACGGTTGCCGGAAGTCTCACCCTGCGGGCCGGTGCGTCCGCGAGCGGACTGAACTATACCGCGACGCTCCCGAACCTTCCGGCATCCGCCCCGGTCTATTTCGAGATCGTCGCTGACGGGTATGGCACCGGTCAACGTTCGTTCTACACCGGCCCCCTGAGCATCATCGACCCGGTCGTTCCTGCGAATCCCGGGACGCCCGTTGTCACGTCGGTGTCCGACCGGAGCGCGCAGATCACCTGGACGACGAACCTCGCTTCGTCGCACCAGGTCAATTTCGGCCTCGACCAGGCGGCGCTCAACTCGCACGTCCAGTCCTACGTCGTGAACGGCACGAACCACAGCGTCACCATCGCGTCGGGCCTGCTCCCGGGCACCACCTACTACTACACGGTCACCTCGGTCATCAATCCCGACGTGCCGGTCTCGCCGCCGTCGTACACGGACCTCAATTATACCGTGACGAGCGGGGTGGAGTCCTTTACGACCACCGGCGTATCGCCGGGAACGCCGCTCCTCTTCACGACGAATCCCGTCGCGAGCGCGTCGAACGACGAGGCGACGATCACCTTCGGGACGAACATCCCGACCTCGGCGCTCGTCGAGTTCAACACGAACGCAGGCCTGTCGCCGGACCGGAGGACGACCGGATACCAGCAGGCGTGCAACGATCCGGCGGTCTGCACCTCGACCGCGCCGGCATGGATCAAGCCGGGCGCGACGGACCACTCGATCAGGCTCAGCGGCCTGTCCACTCCCGATCGGGACTACTACTACCGCGTTACGGTGATCGACCAGAACGGCCGTAGGATCACTTCCGGCACCCTCAGGTTCAGGACGACGCTCAGCCAGTACGACCGCAAGTTCTCGACCGGGACCTGTGCCGATGGGACACCGATCCGGGAATGCCGGGACGGCCTGTATTGCCGGCCGGGCGGCATCGGTCCGGTCTACGACTGCCGGCCGGGGCTCGAGTGCACCTACGAGTGCCCGTCCGGCTCGACCTGCCAGGATACCGGCGACTGCACGAAGGACCCGTCGCCCGGCGACGCGCTGACCGCGTGCAACCCGAAGTCGTGCTATATGAAGTGCGACAACCTGAGCGGGAGCATGTCCGGCAGGCGGTGCGGCGTCGATGCGGATTGCAGTTCGGGAAAGTGCATCGTCGGCAGCTTCACGACGCCCGCGGCGGTCGGGTGCTACGCGTCGTGGCCGTCCTGCGACGCGAACATCATCCTGAAGGTCCGTCCCGACCGCGTCTGCGGGAAATGGTATACCTGCAAGACCTCGGTCGAGATCATGACGACCGGTAACAAGCTTCAGAACCAGTGCCTCGACCTCTCGATCTGCGATTCCCTGTCGCCCAACGGGCAGTGCAACAACCTGCTCGAGGGACGGCAGTGCTCGAACGATCCGCTCCGGTTCTGCAGGGAGGATGCCGACTGCATCGGCACCGGCGCGTTCTGCCTGAGCGATGCGCACGGCCTCTGCAGTACGGACAGCGGTGCCAGCGCCGGCAAGGAGTGTACGAACGATGACCAGTGCGGCGAAGGCGTCTGCGTCGGCAAGCTCTCGCTCACGTTCAAGACGCCCGAGGATGTCGCACAGATCAAAGGCCTGACGGGCTATGCGTTCGCCGGGCTCGATTGGCATGCGCAGCCGGGTACGTGCAACATCGACAGCGCCGCGAACACCGGGAAGAACTGCTTCAGCGATGATGATTGCGGGAGCGGCGGGAAGTGCATCAACGCGGCGCCGGTCATCAACGGGTATTACCCGCTCTCGATCGCCGAACAGTACGGACAGCGGATCGACATCCCGAACGGCAACTTCGAGGACTACGCGCAGGTGCTGCAGTGCTCGAAGAACACGGAAAAACAGTGCAGCCTGAACAGGGTGGACGACTGCATAATCAGCGGTACTGACTACGGCCCGTGCGTCGCGAACCGCGATACGCAGCTCCTCATCTCTCGGTACTGGGAGACCATCACCCCCTCGGGTTCGGTCTCGCGCTCGGCGATCAGCGTCGACGCGGACATCTCGAAGACGAACCCGAACCAGTCCCTGAAGATCACGCCGACCGACCTCGCGGGATCCGGGGCGCGGACGACGACGACGATGGGGATCACGACGACCCAGACGTCGCAGTACCTGCTGGGTGTCGTCATGAAATCGGCGCGCCCGGGTCAGAGGATCCAGGTGAGCCTGATGAACTCGGCGGGCGACGAGAACGTCCTCGACACGGTCACGCTCGGTACGTCGTGGCAGCAGTACCTCATCGGACCGACCGACGGCATGGGCGGACCGACCTCGATCGTCATCACCACCGTGGAGGAGAACGACGACATAGCGCCGATCTGGGTCGACAACCTCACGGTCATCCCGGCGCTCAAGGTGAGCGATACCGTCACCATCCCGCAGTCGTGCCGCGTCTTCCCGAACTCGTCGTCCCCGTCGTGCGATTATACCGACACGAACAGCATC
>CAYGGS010000094.1:0-459 GCA_964349545.1 uncultured Gammaproteobacteria bacterium | reverse complement strand
CTGCCTCGAGCGCGACCCGCTGAACCCCGCGCTGTGCCTCTCGTGGTGGCCGGTCGACATCGTCTACGGAAACAACGTCTTCGGGACCGACGTGAGCGCGGGATACAACGACCGTCAGCCGCTCTACGTCTGCGCGGAGTCGGAGGGCGTGTGGAACCGATCGTTCACCGTTGCTTCTGCGCCATGGAACGGAAATCGTCCGGCGACCGTTGGTCCGCTGATGAGCGCCCCGTTCTGTGATGAAACCACCGAGTCCGCCCATGAACAACAACGATTATATCCGGACTTTGATGGTGGTTCATGCTCGCAGCAGCTTGGAAATTTTCGTCCAATGACAACAGTGATGAATGGATGGCTTGCTGGTGGAAATAATGGGCCCTGTGATGATATTGAAAATGTAGGTAATTGCAGAGGTAATACACAGCCAGGTTTCTGCTGGTGTAACGGGTCAGGTAATTA
>CAYGGS010000093.1:0-3594 GCA_964349545.1 uncultured Gammaproteobacteria bacterium | reverse complement strand
ATTGCCGCTCTGTACCGCCAGAATCATTCGCATGCCGTCGTGTATTTAGAGAGTAAAAAGGATGCGGAGACCACGCTAGCGATGCACACGTTCGCGCAAGCAGCGGCGCTCTCGCCGCGAACCGAACAGAAAAGGGAAACAGTATGAAATTCCGCGACGGCGTCCTTAAGGCGCTCCCCATCCTCGGTCACGCGAACTTCCTGAAGCTCTGGGGGTCGCAGATCCTGAACCAGTCGGCCGGGCACATCCTGAACTTCGCGCTTGCCGTGCGTATCTACGAGGTGAGCCAGTCGAGCGCGCTCGTCGGCGTCCTCGTCGCGACCGTGAGCGTCCCGCCGATCCTGTTCTCGTCGCTCGCCGGCGCGCTCGCCGACCGGTTCGACCGGAAGACGATCCTCTTCCTCTCGAACATCCTCCGCGCGTTCGTCGTCATCGCGTTCTTCCTGTGCGGCGATTCGCCGCTCGCCATGATCGCGCTCGGCTTCGTCATTTCCGCGATCAGCCAATTCTTCGGTCCGGCCGAGAGCTCGAGCATTCCCGAGGTGGTCTCGCGGCAGGAGCTCTTCGTCGCGAACTCGATCTTCGTGTCGACGGTCTACATCGCGTTCCTGTTCGGATATTCGGTCGCCGGCCCGCTGTTACAGACGTTCGGCGTCACGAAGATGTACGCCATTCTCTTCTTTGCGTTCCTGTTCTCCGCGGTTCTCAATGCGTTCATGCCGAAGCTGACCGGCCATCTCGAGCGGACGATCAAATTGGGCGAGTTCTTCCGTTCACTGAAGGGCGAGATCCGCGAGGGTATATCCTTCATCCGGCACAAGCCGCTCATCCTTGCGCTCGTCATCCAGTTCTCGCTCGTGTTCGGGTTCGAGCGTTCGATCATCGCGCTCATTCCGGCGCTCGCGACCGACATTCTCGGGTTCAACACGCAGCAGATGTCCCTGTTCCTCATTTTTCCCGCCGGCATCGGAGCGGCGATCGGCGCGCTCGTCGGTAATGTCGCAAAACGGAAGTGGAAAAAGTCGACGCTCATCGTCACCGGCATCATGGGTGCGGGCATCTCGCTCTGCCTCCTGCCGTTCGTGGAGGTCATCGGCGACCAGGGCATCCCGGTCATCCACGATATGGTGCGTCTGTGGTACGTAATGGCGCTCGTGTTCCTGACCGGCCTCGCTGACGTGCTGATCATCGTCGCAGCGCAGACGACATTCCATGAGGAGACGCCGGGTCACACACGCGGCCGGGTGTTCGGCTCGCTCATCACGACAATGAACCTGATCGGACTGCCGATGATCCTGATCGTATCGAAGGCGGGTGAGACGTTCGACCTCATGAACGTGTTGTTGACGATCGGCGTCCTCATGGTCGGTCTCGGTATCATGAGCGCGTTCCAGGACCGGAAGCTGAACGGGCACAGTGTGTAAAGTAGAAACAATTGACGATTGACTTTTGACATTTGACCACGAGGAAGCGGCCCGTTCCCTGTCAATTGTTTATGGTAAGCAAAGAGCCCCATCAGATGTTCAGTCTGCGGGGCTCTCATAGTTTCGGTCCGTTCCGTCGTGAGACGGTCAGGACACATCAGGTTGCGTTGTTCAGTCCGTGATGTCGCTCACCGTGACGGGACGCTCGCCCGACTTGGGACAGTGCTGGCCGTCCTGGTCGAGGTGCGATTCGTACACCATCTCTCCATCGGGGCAGATGACGCTGACGGGCTGTTTGCACTCGGGACAGACTTCCATGGCCATACCCTCCCTGCGGGTGCACATCGGTGGACTAATGCAACCTCCGTACCCTAGCACAGGTGATTCGTAGAGCGGAAGAACTACCTCGGAAAGGAGGAAAAATGCATGGCGATCCTCCTATGGGGAAGTGAGACATCCTAGTTGCAGGACGCGAGGTAGATCGCGTCGACGAGCTGGGCGACGGTCAGGTCGTGTTCATCGTCGAATACCGCATCGACGTCGAGGTAGATGGTTCGTTTGAGCTCTTGAGTCAACGCGATGATCAACTGACGCAAGTCCCATTTCGTGATCCCGAGATCCTCCAACTTCTTGTCCGGAGAAACCGTGATCGTATAGGGACGAGGCGACAAGTCGGCATCGAGCCCGCCGGTTTCTACATCCACTGCACGGGATTCGCGCAGTAGATACACCCTGATGCATCCTAGCACTCTTGTTTCCAATTCAGAGCGTTTCACTGCGCTCACCTCCTCGTAGGTCGTGTAGGTTGATAATCCTTGTTTTCAATGAGCAGCGTCCCTCAGTGAACTCGGGACAGGCATGGCTGCACATTGCGTGGCCACGGTTCCCGGCGGTTCCGGAAAGCAGCTTACCGTACCTGGAAAGACCCTGTTTGTCAAGCGGTTTATGGGAGTTCGGGAGTAAGACGTGTGGATGGATTTCGCCCTTGACACCTTGTTTTTCCCCATGTATGCTATGACAAGCCCGATAATCTATTGTCGTTCTTGTCCGCTCGGATAAGACCGTAAAAAGGAGACGATACATTCGGCATTAACACCCCCGCACATTAAATCCGAACGCCTTACCACCGTTTCGAACATTGGGTGGCAAGGAGAAAAGACAGGGATTGCTGACATTTGGCACTCACTGTTTTTTCTTTCCATATGAGCTCCGTCCGAAAGCCTTCGGACGTCGCCTGAAGGCCTCGGTCGCGGAATGAATCCGACGACCTCGGCCCGAACCGTTCTCCTTCACATCAGTCCTTGTTCATCGGTTACGGTGAACGAACGAGTGCTGTGAATCTCCGTACCTTTCTTCCCGAGTAATGATCCGTCGCGACGAACGAGCGAAGATCAGGGTGTCGGGCTTTGCCCGACGGGACCCTAGCTGAGCGAGGAGTTGCGACACCATATACGGAAGGAGAGGTATCGGAAGAGGAAACCGATAGGGTTTCCTCTCCGAACTCCCGAACGTTGACAACTGAAATGCGGTAAGGAACCCGGTGCTGGACTCTGTTCAGTGCCGGACAAGCAAGCAAACGACGTGATCGCCGGAGAACTGAGGGTAGAGTTTTTTGGTCCAGAGCGACTTTTTGTAGCTCTTTTGGAACTCGGCTCCCCTCTCTGTTCTCCGACGGTCCGTCACACCTCCGTACCAGTCGTGCCTCTGGCACTCCGGTACGGGGTGAAATTACGTCAATTCATAGGTTCTTATGCGATTCCACCAGTTGTCCCGATCCCGCCAGGGATCGCGGACGACAATTCAAGAAGCGAATCGCGGCGTATGGGATTGAAACCCATATGTGTCATATTTGAGAGTTTGATCCTGGCTCAGGATGAACGCTGGCGGCGTGTCTTAGGCATGCAAGTCGAACGAAGATCGATCCGCAAGGATCGAAATGAGTGGCAAACGGGTGCGTAACACATTGGTAACCTACCCCGAGGTTCGGGATAACTCGTCGAAAGACGTGCTAATCCCGGATGTGATCCCATCGTGCGAACGGCGGGATGAAAGGCGCAAGTCGCCTTGGGAGGGGCCTATGGTCCATCAGCTAGTTGGTAGGGTAATGGCCTACCAAGGCTATGACGGGTAGCGGGCGTGAGAGCGCGACCCGCCTCACTGGGACTGAGAC
>CAYGGS010000092.1:0-3622 GCA_964349545.1 uncultured Gammaproteobacteria bacterium | reverse complement strand
TGCCGCGAGCACGGATCGCGAACACCGTCGCGATGAGCGTCATGAAGAAGATCATGACCGACATCGTCGTGAACGTGCGCATGATGTCGTTCAGCTTGTACGAGATGAGCGACTCGTTCGTCTCATAGACCGTGTCGATCGATTCGCGGTAGCTCTCGAGGAGGTCCCAGATCTCTTTCGTGCGGCCGATCGTCCGTTCGAACAATGGAAGCGTGTCCTGCGCGCCGCTGAGGTGGTTCAACGGCAGCATGTCGACAAGTTGCTTGATCGTGTTCTTGTGCGATTGCGAGATGCGCCGGTAGTCGGTGATGTTCCGGCGGAGCAGCGCAATCTCCTCGACGACCGCCTTTTCCTTTCCGGAGAACACCTGTTTCTCCGCGGTATGGATGTCGATCGAGATGTGGTCGAGCATCGGGTAGAGCGACACGACGAGCCGGTCGATCATCTCGTGGAGGAGCGCGCAGCTCGAGCTGCCGAGTTCGTTCCGCAGCGGCTCATCCTGTGAGAATTTTCGGTGCAGTTCCTCGAGCGGCGGAAGTGACTGCTCGCTGACCGTCACGACGAAATCCGGGCCAACGAAGAAGTCGACCTCGCCGGGATCGATCTCGCGTGACTTCCGGTCGTAGACGGGGATCATGAACACCAGGAAGACGTAGTCGCCGTACCGTTCGACCTTCGGACGCTGTCCCTTCTTCCTGCAATCGGCGATGTCGAGCGGGTGGAAGTGGAACTCCTCGCCCAATTGCACAAGTTCCGCCTCGGTCGGGCGTTGCAGGTGGATCCATCGTACGGAAGCGCTTCGAACGTCTGTTCGCGCCATGGTGTTTGTTTTATGGACTGATAATATTTATTTCAATAGTATTGTAGCACGTTTTTAGGCTTTTGGCAAGTGGTTTTGGATATGAGAAAGGGGCGACGAATCGTGTTCATGATTCGCGCCCCATTTCTCGCTTGAAGATTGACTGCTTGAAGCGAGACTTAACGAGCAGCGATGGCGATCACGGGATGAGACCGGTACACGGCTCCGCGTGGTACATCTCCGTGATCTCCACGACGAGTGCGACCGGGTTGCCGTAGAGCCCGGACTTCATCGGCGATTGCGGTCGATTGACGTGGATCACCAGAGTGGTGTATCCCTTCTTGTCATCCCACTCGATGAGATACCCAGCACGTCCCGGGCTGTCCTCATCGAGCGGAAGCATCACGAGCTTCTCCTTGCAGCTTCGCATGTACGTGCTCGCGAGGATGGGCCTGCTTCCCGTGTAAGCCCGAATTCGGAGATTGGTTCCGCGGTTCGTGTGGTTTTGGAAGGCAACCGGGAACAACATCACGTCATTCCTGACGAACGATGGAATTATGAATTCCTGCATCCAGGTGTTACAGTCCCAGCCGTTCGAGTGCGGGATCATCGCAACCCGATTGTTCTCCGGACCGGGGCGGATATCGTCCGTCAGCTTGTAGCTGACGTCCATCGCGATGTTGCTGACCGCAAGGACGGGCTTTCCGTCCACCACGGTCAAGTACGTCCCACCCGCGAGGTAGGCGTCGTAGCTGGAACGGTGGTACACGCCGTTCACCGACATCCTGTTCGGTACCCGCGACGGGATGATGGTCAACCGGTTCTGCATGTAGCAGAGCGGCGCACAGGAAATGCCCGTGAATCCGATCAGGCCGATGACAACGAGCAACAGACCATGCTTGGTGTTCATCTTTTCTCCTGCATGCGTCTACCTAAGCATTAAGGCGACGCGTGTGAGTACAAGCAGAACTGTGGACGAAACATGACAGCATAGCAGAAACACGGAAAAAGTCAATAGCGGGCATGTGCATATATTGAAAACAGCCCTAATTTATGCTATAATCCAATGGCAGCGTAATAGTGCCTGAAGTTCAATGGCTAACATCCCAATAAATACCACAAATCGGGAACAAGAACCTGATGGCATGGAGCCGCAGGAGTTTTTACGTAAGGAATCCGAGCAGCGGACACCGGCAGGCGTCGAAAGCGAACAGACGCGCGAATCCGAACTGAAGAAGCTCGAACGTCAGATACTCGAAGCCGAACCGCAGGAAGCAGTACATGAACAACCGTCGGGAGCTCCTCCACCTATGGTTGTCAGGCCATCCGCGCCGAAGGACCCGCTGACCTCGGAGATCGAGGATATCATGAGCGAGGACCTTGGGCCGATGTACGCGAAGCTTTCACCGGAACAGCGGAAGGTGTTCAAACAGGAAGGCGAACGCGCTGCCGTCTCGATCCGCGCGATGCTCGAGCATGTGACGGTCAAGGCGAAGACGCTGATCGAGATCATCCGGCGATGGCTGCGGCTCATCCCCGGCGTCAACAGGTTCTTCCTCGAACAGGAGGCGAAGATCAAGGCGGACAAGATGCTCGCGCTGCACGCGAAGATACATCGAAAGTAAAATTATCACATGCCGCTCTCGATCATGCCCATCGATCCGAACGAAGTCGCCGCAGCCGGGAACGGCGCCGCGTGGCTGCTCTGGTTGTTCGGCGCGATCGCAGTGGCGATCATCGTAGTGATGGTGGTCCGCATCGTGCTCCACCGGAAATCACGGATGTCCGCGAGCCTCCACGAGGTCGTCATGCTCGTGACCGTCCCGAAGGAGCTCAACGAACAGGAAAAGCAGCGTGAGCGAAGCTCCGACCCGAAGGAGTTCATCGGCTCGCTCGAGACGTTCATGGTAAACCTCGGGAGCGTGCCGGCATCGCGCCACGCGAACGTGCTGAAGAACTCATGGGACAACTTCTGGTACGGACGGCACGACGAGATGTCGTTCGAGATCGTCGTGGACAAGGGGCTCATCAAGTTCTATGTCGTCGTCCCGCGGTACCTGCAGCAGCTCGTCGAGCACCAGCTGCACGCGCAGTATCCGAAGGCGCACATCGAGACGGTCAAAGACTACAACATCTTCACGTCGCACGGTACGATCATGGGCGGGTACCTTCGCCTCACGAAGCGGAGCATGTTCCCGATACGTACCTATAAGAAGCTCGATTCCGATCCGCTGAACGCGTTGACGAACGTCCTGTCGAAGATCGATTCGCCCGAAGGCGCGGCGATCCAGATCGTGATCCGGCCGGCGCATAAGGGGTGGCAACGCCATGGACAGCACGTCGCCGATAAGCTCCAGCACGGCAAGAAGATGGACGAAGCGCTCGGCACCACGGGCGTCGGCGGCTATCTGCGGAGCACGGCACAGGTGGCGACGAGCAGCATGAAGACGCCCGGGGAAACAGCTCAGGACAAGCGCTACACGCCCCCGTACCTCACGCCGATGGCGCAGGAGCTCGTGAAGTCGCTCGAGGAGAAGGCGAGCAAGCCCGGTTTCGAGGTCAACATCAGGATCGTCACGGCCTCCCCGGACCGGCAGCGCGTGCGGATGAACCTTTTGAACCTGACGAACGCCTTCATGCAGTTCAGGGGACAGGAATCCGAGAACGGCTTCACGCGTCGCCGGCTCATCCGCAAGGGCGCGTTCCTGCGCGGCTTCATCTACCGCCATTTCAACTCCCGGAACAAGTTCATCCTGAACAGCGAGGAGCTCACCTCGCTCTGGCATCTGCCGCTGCCGACGAAGGCTTAGGTGTAGATCTCGG
>CAYGGS010000091.1:0-3758 GCA_964349545.1 uncultured Gammaproteobacteria bacterium | reverse complement strand
GTTATAAAACTACTGTTTTTTTAATCAAATTTTATACATATTAGTTCCCAAAAATACATCGCCTAACAGCGTATTAACAACATGAAACGATTGTTTAAACGCAAACGTTAGCCGAAATATTTCTTTTCTTTTCTCGGGCTGTCCCGCCTACGCTATCTACTTCGCTAAAGCTTCGTAGATCAGGAAAGCTACGGCGGATAGGCGCACGAGCGGTCACAAGAATTTTCCAATTTCTTGGGGAGAGGGGGAATCCAGTCAGCTTCGCACTTGTCATCGTCGCATCGGCGACAAAAATCCTGCTTTCAAAACGCGCTCGCGGAGGCGAGGGACTGATCTCCGTGCCGTTCCTCATCTTCCTCGGCATCCCGCCGCTCCGACGTTGTTGCGTTCCTGCGAGCTGTCGACGCGCTACCGGTCAACAGGCTCAACAGTGTGGTGGTGACCGTTGAGCAAGCGATGCATGATCTTCTGCCAGTCCAATTTGAACATCAGGTACATCGCGATCGTGAGAGCGAATAGCGCGCCAAGCTGGTTGAATATCGCCATCGGCGAAGTGACGTTGGAATGGTCAGTGAAATGGTAGGCGAAATTCCCGGCATACGTGATCACGAGAGCGGCTATGACCTTGCCCAGCCATGCCGGCCACAGTAATCGCCACAGGGAGTAGCGTAGAAATCCCAACGGGACGAACAGGACATCGTCGGGCAGGGGCAGAACGGAGAAAACGAACAACAGCCACGTGACATATGTAGGGCGCGCATTTACTATTTTTTTCAAAGCGTCAAACGCTTCTGGTTTTGCCTTTTGGAACTTATGCGCCCCCCAACGGCCGATCAGGTAGCCGGACAATTCGCCTAAAACGGCGCCTGTTCCGGTCACAAGACCAAGCAAGAAGGGATCCAGTCCGCTCGTGGCCACCAAATAGACGACGATGGTATAGGGAAAGATTATCACGACCGTTAGATTGCCCACTAGTGACGACAGGAACGCCCCGGTGTACCCGTAGCGCACGGCGATCTCGGTCCACTGTTCGGTGAATCCCGTGTACCAGGCGTCGATCGGCGGGTAGTAATGTATACCCATGAATAACAAGACCAGCAAGACCAGAGCGGCGACGGTGATGATCTCGGCCCAGCCGAATTTGAACGGTTTGAAATGGATCATGAATATTTCACAACTGCCATGAATTGTCTCATGGATTCGCCATTGTCTTCAAGTTTGATGACTTCACTGTCGCCGGTGTTACCCGGCTTATTTTTAGGAATCTTCGTCGCTAAGTCGCCAGCGCGTCACGTCGATTGAGAATCATACGTTATCTTATCGTAGTACACCCTCGCGCTTTTTCTACGCTCAGCTCTATCATTCACGGAACTATGGTGTTACAACAATAATCACCAAGGAGCTGTGGATAACGTTTAAAAAAGATTTTCAACTCGGTGGCGCACCATGAGCGTTCACCGACTCCCGAGAGGAGGTGACGAACATGGCAAAGAAAAAAGCAAAGAAGAAAGTCGTCAAGAAGGCGAAGAAGGCAAAGCGCCGCAAGTAACGTACGACAAAGAAAACAAACGGACTATTCCCCGCGCATGACGCGGGGATAGTTCTTTTTATTCCTGACGAAACTGCCCTGCTGCTGCGGCACAACCGAGCGCGATGATCAATGCGCCTATCACCGACAGGTCGTTCTTGAAGAGCGGTGTGTCGACGAGCCCGTGCACGAGGATCGCGACCATGGCCGCACCGGAAATCCACGCCATCCACGATTCAGTACCGCGTGATCGGAACACGCGCACCAGGAATGCGCCCATGAACCACAGCAGGCCGATGACGCCCAGCAGGCCCGTCTCGACCCATGCGTTCAGGTACAGCTGGTGCGGCTTCGCGACAAGCCATTCGAGCGGCGGGTGGTAGAGCGTCGGCGCGACGGCGCGGTACTCCTTCTCGAACGTGTTCGGGCCGATGCCGAAGAACGGATGCTGCCGCCCGATCTCGACGGCGGTGTGCCAGATCTCCGTCCGGACCAGGCTCGACGACCGCGTCGAGAAGTTCAGCTTCTCATGGAAGAGCCGTGTTGGCAGCAGCGCGAGAAATCCGACGACTGCGATCACGGCCAACGCGATGAGCGCGCGCTTACGGTATGCCGGTGACAGCAGGGTCAGGACCAACGCGATCGCTCCTGCCCCGAGCGCCATGAACCCGCCGTAGGAGAACGATGCGGCCAATGCTAGAATACCGAGCACCGCAGCACACGACGCGAGCAAACGGTCCTTGTTCGCCATCACCATCCCGAACGCTATGACGATGAGCGGCGCGGCGAACATCGCGAAATAGTTCGCGACCGGCGCGAACACCGAGCTCAACCGTCCGTCCTGCAGCGTCGACCGGACGAACAGCATCTGTGCGATGCCGGCGAGCGATACCCATGACAACGCCGCGAGCAATGCCCGCACCACGAGCGTTCTTGTTCTTTCATTGTTCAGCTCGACGAGCGCGATCAGTCCGATGAGCGCCGGTTCGATGAACCACGCCTTCATCGCGCCGAGGCTCGCACGCACGTCGATCGACATGGACGTCCCCAGTATCCATCCGAGTCCGAGCACGACCGTCGGTATCCACAGCGCACGGGGGACCGCGACCTTCACGGCGCGCAATGCTTCGCCGAGCCTCTTCGTCACCAAGCGCTTCACGAACCACCCGAGCGCCGTCCCGATGATCATTGCTTCGAGCACGGTGACCGGAATGCCTGCGACACCTGCTTTCCATAGGTATGCCGGCGTCCCAATGATCACGAGCGCGAGCGCCCATGGCGTCCGTATCCATGCAACGACCGCCATTACCACGGCAGCGACAACGATGAGCCACGTCACGTGCGTGCCTCCAATGCCCGCAGGCCTATCAGTATGCCGAACGTCACCGCGATGGTCTCCATCATGTGCGGGAACAGCAGGCTGTTGATGAAGAAGCTGTGCGCGACCACGCTCGCCATGGCCGCGAGCGCCCCGAGGCCCAGCCCCCGGATGAGCGGCGTTGTGCCCTTTTTAAATGACTTCCACGCGATCGATGCGTACGCCCAAAGCATCCAGCAGAACGCCAGCAGGCCGACCGGTCCGGTCGTCACGAGGATGGTAAGAAGACTGGAATCCGAACCGCCTGCCGAGTGATCGGCCGCATCCTTCTGGAACCCGTAGTCGACCTGGACATACCGGTACGTATTGTACCCGATGCCGAACACCGGATGGTCGGCATACACGGTGAGCGCGTTCTTCCATGACACGATGCGCGTCTTCGCGGTCTCGTCCACATTGAACGCGCCGACCACGCGGTCATGGACGCGCGGTACCGTCGTCACGACGAGGCCCGCAACCACGACAAACAGCAGGAACAGCCGCTTCGACCTCAGGAACGTCAGTACGAACACGCCCGCGATGAACGCGGCGTACCCGCTGCGCGAGAACGTCAGTACGACCCCGACCGACAGGAACGCCGCGAATGCCCAGAGCGCGACGCTCGACCTTCCCTTCGCAAGCAGGGCGAGCGCGCCGGCGATGACCGCTATGAACGAGAGGAAGCCCCCGAGGAAGTTCGGATCGAACCACGTCGAGAGCATGCGGCCGATGTGCGGGTCCCACCCCTGCGGCACCATGGAGCTGAAGTTCGGGAACAGCTTCAACTGGATGAACCCGAGGACGGTGACGATTCCGGCGGCGCCGAACAGCGTCCACAACAGACGTTTTCCGGTCGCTTCCGTCCGGACCACG
>CAYGGS010000090.1:2768-3793 GCA_964349545.1 uncultured Gammaproteobacteria bacterium | reverse complement strand
CTTCTTCTTGAGCGTCGGGCCGATGCCCGGGACCTCGTCGAGGAGCGATGCGGTCGTCGCCTTCCCGTGCTTCGCACGGTACGAGCCGATCGCGAACCGGTGTGCTTCATCGCGGATGCGCTGGAGCAGGTAGAGGCCTTCCGAGTCCTTCGGCAGCCGGAGCGGTTCCTTCTGTCCCGGCTGGAAGAGCTCCTCGAGCCGTTTCGCAAGGCCGACCGTCGGGATCAGCAGCTTGAGCTCGCGCATGACCGCGAGGACGGCATTGAGTTGACCCTTGCCGCCGTCGATGATGATAAGGTCGGGGTCTTTCCAGCCGCCGTTCGTTTCAGCATGATGTCCCAAGCGTCGGCGGATGACCTCCTGCAGCATGGCATAGTCGTTTGAGCCCTCGACGGTCTTGATCGTGAATTTTCGGTAATCCGATCTTTTCGGTAGGCCCTTTTCGAACACGACCATCGAGCCGACGGCGTTCGTGCCCTGCACGTTCGAGATGTCGTAGCATTCGATGCGCTGCGGCGGTTCGAGGAAGAGGAGCGCTTTCTGGAGGTCGGCGAGACCGAGCTTCGCACGAGCCTCGTTCGACAGCCACTCGCGCTGCTTCCGTGAGAGGAAATCCTCGGCGTTCTCCTCGGCGAGCGCGACGAGCTTCCGCTTCCGACCACGGCTCGGCGCTTCCAGTTTGAGCTTGAGCAGTTTTATGAGCTGCGCCGCGTCCGCGGGAAGTGCCCGGGTGATGACGGTCGACGGATGGTCGGCGAGCTGGCCGTAGTACTGCGTTATGAACGACGACAGGACGTCGGCATCGGAGCGTCCTTCGACGTGCTGGAGGATATGGAACTGCCGGTTCATGAGCTTGCCGGCGCGCACCTGGAACAGGTTGACCGCCGCGAGGTCGGCGATGCGGTGCATACCGATGATATCCTCGTTCTCAAGCCCCGTGGAAACCACCTTCTGTTCGGCGAGCACGCGGTCGATCGCGTAGATACGGTCGCGGAGCCGCGCAGCAAGCTCGAACTCCTTGCGTT
>CAYGGS010000090.1:0-2758 GCA_964349545.1 uncultured Gammaproteobacteria bacterium | reverse complement strand
TGCGTTGTGCGGCATCCTTCATCTGTGCGCGGAGGTCGCGCGAGATCTCGTCGGCGTTGCCCTCGAGGAACCGGATGAGCTTCCTGATGACGTCGCGGTAGCGCTCGTTGCTTCCCGTACCGAGGTCGTGGCCGAGGCAGCGGCCGATCCTTGCTTCGAAGCACGGGCTCGACGGCGGCTCTGCGCAGCTCCGGTAGGGGAAGATGCGCTTCAGGAGCTTCAACGTCTGTTGTACGGCGAATCCGGAGGTGTACGGTCCGAAGTAGCGGCTGCCGTCCTTCGTGATGCGGCGGACCGTGTCGATGCGCGGGTACTCGTCCTTCAGTGCGATGCGGACGTACTGGTAGTACTTGTCGTCCTTGAAGATGACGTTGAACGGCGGATGGTGCTTCTTGATGAGCGTCGATTCCAGCAGCAGCGCCTCGATCTCGGAGCTGACGATGATGTACTCGAGGTCCGCGACCCGGCCGACCATGATCCGCTTCGACGGCTCGAGCGTGGAGCGTTTCTGGAAATAGCTCCGGACGCGGTGTTTAAGCACTTTCGCCTTGCCGACGTAGAGGACGTGTTCCTTAGCATCTCGAAAGAGGTATACGCCCGGTTTCGCGGGTATTTTTTTGAGCACGGCCGAGATCTTTCGCGGGATCGACACGGAAAAAGTATAGCACGGTTGTCAATCTGGCCCCCCGTTAGAAAACACCCGATAAATATCGTTTGTCTTGAAATGATGCAGCGCCTTCTTCAGCGGATTTTCTAACGGGGTTGACCCCGATAAGAACAGGGGAGTAGGGTTGAGTCAGATACCGCAGCATCGATGTCCGATGGTGGGCTGCCGGTACGGGGCCCTTTGACAATAGGACGCGCTGTTCCACGGAGACCTACGAACTCAGGGAGGAAGAGCCAATGCCGTCGAATGATCCATGGTACGACTTCGAATGGAAGGAAGCTGAAGAGCACAAGGCGCGCATCAGAAGGATCGCGATGAAGGCGGTCGTGATTGCCCTGTTCTTCTTGTTCATCGACCTTTCGGCGCTTCTGCCGAAGGTCACCATCCCGCTCGGGGCAACGATCGGCATCATGTTCGTACTGGTGTTGCTCGCGAGCTTCCTGCTGGTGAAGCCTTCGGGAGACGCCGCTGGGCGTGGTGTCTGACCACAAGGAGCGCAAGCCAAAAGGACCGTCGTGGTGGTCCGCCCATGTTACTGTTCGTACGAAGGAGGCCGTCATGGCGACGGATGTCATCCAGCAGGGACCGAAGTCGATCATGGACGTGATCAAGGCCGTAGTCGCAAAGTACTGCGTGCATTGCAAAGCCCGCATGGTGCCTGATGGTGACGGGAAGCTCCACTGCCCGAAGTGTGGGGTTTTGCAAGGAGGCCGCGCATGAGAACGATCCCGTTCATCTTCTTGATAACACTGACGGTGCCGCTGTCGGTCTTCATCGGGACGGTCGCCATCGTCCTGAACGCGATTGCCCTGATCGTGAACCCCGTCGCGGCGGTCGCGCTTCTGCTGTTCTGGCGGTGCGGTGACCGGATGGTGTGTCGGTCGATGAACCGTATTGTGCGGTTGCGTGCATCACGCGTACCGTCCATGAGCCACGCTATCGTCAACTGACAAGGGGGTCATGCGTATGGACCTCAATCCAGTGCTCATCATCATCGGACTCGCCGTCTTCGGACTGGCGAACAATGGAATGGAGACCTTCGACTTCCTGATGCGTCTCGGTTCGCGCAGGCATTGAAAGGAGGTACGCATGGGTCCCACCGCCGTGGATTCCTTTGCCGCGTGGATGAGTTCCAACTGGCCTTGGATGATCCTTGTCGCTGTAACCCTCGCCGCAGTCTGCTTCTGGATAGTGCGTAGGACGGAGGACCATGACACGCGGCATTCCGTGAAAGGAGACCGCTGATGGGGTGGGTGTTCCAGGTGGCGTACGGGACGATCGTGGTGTGCGTGGTGTGCGCCTATCTCACCACGGCGATCGTCAAGATCATCCTCTCGGACTAAAGCGATGCGTCTCGCTCGAGCGTCGAGCGAACAATGAAAGGAGGCGAAACGTTCCTTTTGGTACCGTTCGCGATGCACTCCGCGTCACGGATACGCATCATGCACCGCATCATGGTGACGCGAACTAGGGAGGTTCGGGACCATGCAGGACATCAAGCGCCACTCGGAAGTCGGGTCCGACTGTGATGGTCGATTGGTGTTCGATCACGACGGGCCATGCGAAGGGGATCCTACGAAGTACTGCAAGCACTACACGTGCACGAGTTGTGACGCATCGGTGGTCGTCCGCTGCCCGCAGAGCAAGCACACGCTCAAGGCGATCCATCTACTGGACACGGCGCATCAGGCGCGCTAGGGAGAGCGATCGAAGGACGCCAATGAATCGAATGAACAGTGTTTCATGACCGCCTGTATCACAGGCGTTGCCCTGTCACCAAGGAGATTTCGATATAGCCCCCGGATGGATCTGATCCAACCGGGGGCGAATGCTATACATCTCCCCTTTCAAAGGGGAGGGGAGCAAATATCCTGCGAGCGGAGCGAGCGAGGATATTGCGGAGTGGGGTTGTTTATCCCAGCGCCGTCTAGAAAGACGACGCTGGGTTGTGTTGTATGAGGAGAGGAGCGTAACCCCCTCCGTCGTTCGCTGCGCCCGTTCGGGCTAGCTCACTTCCTTCCCCCTTAATAAAGGGGGAGCGTTTGACCCCTCTCCGTCGCCCGGCTTTGCCGGTCTTCCTCCCCTCCCCTC
>CAYGGS010000089.1:0-3938 GCA_964349545.1 uncultured Gammaproteobacteria bacterium | reverse complement strand
GATCGCGCATGAGCGCGACGCCGGTGCCGCTCCGGACCACCTTGTGCGCCGGACGGCCGGGGGTGATGGCCACGCCGGCGAACGCCCTCGCCTCGATCTCACGGGCCGCGACGGCGAACGCGTCCGGGTCCTTCCCGAACATCTGGCACACGACCGGCTGCTCGGCAGGATCGAACTCCATCTTTCCGAACGCCGTACGCGCATGGTGCGCGATGGCATCGGACGATACGAACTCGGTGTAGACGACATCGGCGCCGTTCTCCCGCGAGATCGAGCGGAAGGCGCTGTCCGTGTAGCCTTCCATAGGCGCAAGGGCGAGGATCGGTCGTGACAGCGAAATCCAAAAATTCCGCGTGCTTGAAGGTACGGGCATCGGTAAGGTCGATGGACTCGTGTCAGCAGGAACGCGCACGGAGCGTCAGCGCTGGATCGAGGTAGGTGTTGCCGGATTTATCGACCCAGAGCAATCGGTTACCGTCCATGGCAGGAAGACATGCGGTCACGGTCCCGGTATCGTCGGTTATGGTGATCTTCTGTGCGGGGAACCGGACGGACGTCGGTTGACCCGTGTCGTTCGGGTTCATGAGAAGTATGGAGAGGGGCCCCTGCGCAGGCGGCGTCTCGGCGGCAGCGAACGAGCCGTCCTCAATGATCGCTCCGGCGTACTTGTTGTCGAGGAACAGGCCGATGACAGCGGGGTTGGCCTGCTCGTTGCTCGAGGCCGACTTCACCACGGAAGGCTGGTAGATGATGGTCTTCGCGTATTCCTTGTGGTTGCGTCGTTGGATCATGTCCGTCAGTGCGATCGTGCCGGTCGCGAAAAGGGCGATTCCGAGGCTAATGACCGCAGCGAACATGAACACGAGACCGGCGGTGTTCGTCTTGATGAGACGCGGGAGGAAGTTTTCCTTTACGCTTGGCATGTTTGTATCATATGTCGCCCATGCAAATAGGTCAAACGCTACTTTTTCGCAGTCGCTGACCTTCAGTTTCGGTGTCCACGATGACCGCTCCTTTGAACACGGGGTGATCGCGGAGGGCATCGGCAGCGGACCAATCCTTGAGATCGCGGGCCGCTTGTCGCTGATCGAGGATGGCTCGTTGTTCAGGTGTCGGCGTCAGCCAGCCGCTGTCCCGTTTGTCGAGCAGTCCGAGCGCAAGAACCCTATCCATCGTTTCTACCACCCTGCGCTTTGTTGCCCATGGCTCGGGTGAGCGCAACACTGCATGCAGTACCGCGAGCGCCTGCGACGTGTTGAGATCGTCGTTCAGGGCAGAGATGAAATCATCGATGGATGAAGTCCGGATCGTTTCCGACTGATCCGGACGGATCTCGTGAGCGTCGATCGTCGAATATATGCCGTTCAAACCGTGGGCCGCGGCTTCGAGCGATTCCCAGGTGAACAACATTGATTTCCGGTAGTGCGTCTGCAGGCACAAATACCGGAAGGCGAGGGGACTGATCCCCGCATCGGTAATGCTCTGCAACGTAATGCTGTTCCCTTCCGATTTACCCATCCGTTTTCCCGGTAGGGTAAGGAATTCGTTGTGCATCCAGTACCGAACGAACGGATGCCTGCCTGTTGCGCCTTCCGACTGGGCGATCTCGTTCTCGTGGTGCACCGCGATGTGGTCGATGCCGCCGGTATGGATGTCGAACTGATCGCCGAGGTACTTCATGCTCATGGCCGAGCATTCGATGTGCCAGCCGGGGAAGCCCTCGCCCCACGGCGATGGCCAGTGCATGACGTGGTCCGAGAACTTGCCGACGCGTTTGAACCACAGCGCGAAATCAGCCGGGTGCTTCTTTTCCGCATCGGTCACCACGTCGCTGCGGGCCCCGGTCATCTTTTCCGTCAGTTTCTGACCGCTCAATCGGCCATAGCGTTCGAACGTACTGATGTCGAAATAGAGCGCCTGCCGTGTCTCGTACGTATGGCCGTTCGCAACCAGCTTTTCTATGACCGCGATCTGGTCCTCGATGTGATCGGTCGCATTCGCCCACACATCAGGCAGGAGGATGTTCAGTTGCCGAAATCCGTCCTGGAATTCTTTCGTGTGCTTGGCGGCGACATCCCAGACCGTCTGTCCTTCGGTCCGTGCGCCTTTTTCAAGTTTGTCCTCGCCCTCATCGGCGTCGGAGGTGAGGTGGCCGACATCGGTGATGTTGATGACCTGCGTGACGTCATAACCGTTCGATCCCAGGGTACGCCGTAGGATGTCGGCGAAGATGTACGAACGGAAGTTGCCGATGTGCGGCGTCGAATAGACCGTCGGGCCGCAGGTGTAGAGACCGACCTTCTTGCCATGCAGCGGTTTGAAATCCTCGGTCGTCCTCGACAGCGTGTTGTAGAGCCGGAGCGGTTCCATGTGTCCAGTGTACCTCGTTTTTGAATCGCGTGTCGAGGTAGTTGGCAGCTTGGAAAGGGGGAGAGTATGACCCCTCTCCGCAACATCCTAGCTCGCTTCGCTCGCAGGATGTTTGCTCCCCTCCCCTTGGAAAGGGGAGGAGTATCTACGAAAAACCCTCCGTACGTCTCCGCTCCGGAAGGTTCTTCGCCTAGCTAGGGGGTCACCCTACGTGGAATGTGATTATAATTGCGAAACGCCGATGCTCCACAGTCCCATGAACGCCATGATCGTCGCGCCGAGGAGGTAGCCACCGGCGATCTCGACGAAGATGTCGCGGACGCCCTTCTTGGCCTTGACCACCGGTTGTGGCAATTCCTGGACGAGCGGCTGCTGTTGGACTTGATCCATAGTGTGAATCCTTTCGTTTTTGTTTTCGACCTTTTTAGGAACGTTGTTGATCGCAGGTGTGCGGAGATGCTTACGCCTGCACGTTCTTATGATGGGAATCGTCGCTGAACGCGACGAGATCGTCCGTCAACTGTTTGATGATCGTGTCGATGTCATGAGGGGTGACGACGGGGATCGTGGTATGGTCATCGGGAGCGTCTTTGATCGCTGCGAGCCTGACCATCGCACCCGCCTCGTCGATCAGGTCAATGGCCTTATCAGGGAAATGACGGTCGACGAGGTTGGTATCGGAGAGCGTGACCGCTGCGCTCAAGGCATCGTCGCTGTAGGTCACCTGGTGATGGTTCTCGTACCGGACCTTCAGGCCTTTCAGCATTTCGAGCGTTTCGGCTGCGTTCGGTTCGTTCACGAGGATGGGCTGGAAACGACGCTCCAGCGTCATATCGTGCAGTATGTACTTCTGGTACTCGACCATGGTGGTCGCGCCGACGACCTGCAGGTCACCCCGTGACAGCGAGGGTTTCAGCATGTCCGCCGCATCGATCGCCCCCGTCGCGTCGCCGGCCTCGGCAAGGGTGTGGATCTCGTCGATGAACAGGATGATGGTCCGTTCTCCGAAGATGATCTCGTCCATGACCTGCTTGAGGCGTTTTTCGAACTCACCGCGGTACTTCGTACCGGCGATGAGCGTCGAGAGGTCGAGCGCGAGCACCCGCTTGTCGCGGAGCGGGGGAGGCACCTGGCCGCGGGCGATCTCGTTCGCAAGTTCCTCGACGATGGCGGTCTTGCCGACGCCCGAGTTGCCGATGAGCACCGGATTGTTCTTCGTCCTGCGCGAGAGGATCTGGATCACACGCTGTATCTCGTGGCTGCGTCCGACGACCGGATCGAGCTTCCCTTCCCTCGCGAGTTTCGTGAGGTCTCGCGAAAACTGGTCGAGGACAGGTGTCTTCGATGCGCGCTCCTTGAGGTTCTGCTTGTACAGCCACGCACCGACCCCTGCGAAGACGAGTCCCGCAAGGACGTAACCGGCGTACCACGGAAGTTCGATCATACGGTTTGTTTTTTTTACTGCGACGGTATCGTGATGGTCCGGTCTATGGAACCTGAGGGTGTCGAGGACTTCGGAGAGACGTCGGTCGTGACGCTCGAGGCGGAGTTCGTCATGAGCGTATAGA
>CAYGGS010000088.1:0-3962 GCA_964349545.1 uncultured Gammaproteobacteria bacterium | reverse complement strand
TGTTCATCGGGTAGCCGGTCTTCACCTGGTTGATGGCCGCGATCTGCTTCGCCACCATGAGGGTCAGCTCGGCCCGGTTGTACGCCGGCAGGACGCCGAGACGCATTTCCGGCGCGCCGTCCCCGTCGAAGTCGACCAATTTCTGGTAGAGCATCCACCAGGATGCCCACCAGGACTGGCTGTACTGCTGCTCCTCGGCAGGGTCGTCCTTCAACGGCAGGTCGAAGACGTTCTGCTGCGGAGAGCCGACGTAGGACGCCGACCCGCTCCAATCCCATCCCGGGCGGTTCGGCGCCCAGGATAACAGGTTGTTCCACTTCACCGTCGGCTTCGAACCTCCGGCGAAGAGCACGTACTTCACGCCCTGCATTGCACGGGTACGGAGGTACGCGGTCAGGCCGGTCATGCCGCCGGCCATAGAGAGCTTCACCACTTCGGTGAACTGCCCGTCCTCTCCGTGCCGTGCTGCAAGCGGCCATACCACGTCCTCGAGCGAGTCGGGAACGATGATCACCATGACGGTCCGTTCCGGGATCTGCTCCGGACTGAACGTGACCGGTGCCCGTTCGACCATCATCGCCGTCAGCAGGCTGTCGACATCGAGCGTGACGAGAACGTCCGCTTCCGGCGTAAAGGGATCGACGACGTCGATCACCTCGTACGAAAGCGTGTCCCCGTTGGTCTCCGCATCGCGCAGCCAGTAGTACCCGGTCGTCCTGCCCTGGTCGAACCACGAATAGTTCGGTCCGCCGGTCGCAGGCTGCTCGAAGGCGAGCGTGAACGGTCCTGACGGGTCGGCGGCCCAGTAGACGAGCCACTTCTCCACGTCGCTCTCGTTCTCGACGCGCCATTCGATGTCCGTGCCGCCCTGGACGCGAACCGCCGTGTTGCTGACGATCGTCGCGCCGGGATTGCCGCACCGGAAGTACGTCGTGGATTCGTCCGGATCGCCGTTCGGCGCATATCCGGATTGCGGATCGCCGCCGGGTGGCCCCTCGCCATTGCCGTCGAGGGGAATATCAGCAGGGTAGCTCCGCGCACCGCAGCAGTACCGGGTCGTCGTGTCGGAGTTGACCACGACCGATCCCGGACCTGCATACTTCCCGCGAAGCGTGAACCTGACCACGTTGTCGCCGTCCCAGTACGGATTCAAGATCTCCACAGAACCCGTAACGTCAAGGATGTCCGACGCAGGAACCATGTCGTTCATCCTGCAGTCGAACTCGGCATACGCCTCGACGTCAGCGACGAACCCCGAAGGACCGAAGTTCGCGAATACGTTGACGGTCGGTGCCCAGACGACGTTGGTCGCGCCCCGAGGCGTCGAATAGGTCGTCTGGTACCAGGCCTGGCCGAGCGTCCTGATGTCGAACCCGTTCCACCCCGCCATGTTCTTGGACAAGGTG
Source organism: uncultured Gammaproteobacteria bacterium (assembly GCA_964349545.1). GTDB lineage: Bacteria > Patescibacteriota > Patescibacteriia > SBBC01 > SBBC01 > CAINXF01. Next base: position 2,556 of record CAYGGS010000088.1, on the reverse strand, counting down.
TTGAGGTCGTTCAAGGCGACCCCGCTGGTGACCTCGAAGCCATAGGAAAGCGCTGTAGTGTATCCTGCAGCGAATCCCTGCACGAGGTAGTCGGTGTTGCATCCGTCGAGGATGAGCACCGACCCACGATTGGTATAGTGGGCCGCGATCCCGTAGGTCGTGAGTGCGATCCAATATGTCGTCCCTGACGAGTTCGTGACATCGAACGGGACCAGGTGCGTGTCCGGCCAACCGTTGCCGTAGTACCAAGTGAGCTTCGTGTGCCGCGCCGACGACGTCTTGTACGGCACGACGCCGATCATGCCCTGTGATTCGTCGAACGGGCATCGACCGCCGTGGCTGTGCAGCAGGAGGTTGCCGTACCCGCGTGACAGCGCGCCGACGACGTCCTCGACCAGGATGGCCGGGTTGTCGGTGGCCGTACTCCCGCAGTTGAGCACATCGGTGCGATATCCCAGGAGCGTCAGCGCCCACTGGTACCATGCCCCGTGCGGACCGAGGTCCGGCGCCAGGTCCATCCTCACTGCGCTGTGGTCGCCCGGCGTCTGGTTCCATTCGGCTTGCGCCTGCATGGACACCCGGACGTCTGCGGCGACAAAGGACGAGAAGGAGGGCATGATGCACAGCGCGCCTATGACACAGCACGCGATACGCATGGCCTACTCCTTCTCGCCGAGCGCCTTGAGGTCCGTCAACGGACGGGGGTTCTTGAACGGCTCGATGAGCTCCGGACGGTACAGCTGTCCGTCCGTGACGGCCCGGCCTTCGCCGAGCGCCTTGAGCTCCTCGGTGAACTTCGCGATCTGGTAACGCGGGATGATCTGGTACTGACCGTTCCATCCGAGCACCACCGTCGCACCCGCGTCGAGCGCTCGCTGCAGGTCGACCGCGTCACCCCGCGTCCACGTGTCCGAAGACACGACGTTCGCCGGGCTGAGGTCGAGCTTCAACACGACCGGCATCCGCCATCCGGGGTAGATCTTCAGGAGCGAACCGTCGCTCCTGATGTCCACGGACGTGATGAGATCGCGCCGCGTCAGGTAGAGGGACTTCGCGAGCTCCAACACGTCCTGCTTGGACATGCCGGAAGCATACGCCTTCTGCGCCTCAGCACAGACGAGGCTGTCGAGCTGGTCGCGACCGAGGTTCTTCGTCGCGTCGAGCGCATCAGGCATCTTCTCGGCGACCGCGGACGACATCGTCACGACAGGCTGCGGCTCCGTCGGCCTCATGACCTTGAACGGATACCGCTGCCCATGCCGGTCGACCAGAAACATCTTGCGGGCGCTGGTCGTATCCATCCTGAACGGGCCGTTCAGGATGTGCGGCCCGAGGTAGTAGACGACGCCGGGCGCAGGACGCACGGTGTTCGCGGAGCTCGAAGCCCCGAGCGACACCGTCGCGCAGCACAGCGCGACGAGCGCGGCGAGCACTGCCAGAACCGTTGCTCTCATGTGGACCTCCAGGGGGAAATGGGACCGACTGAAACCGTGCACGGTGAATGATGCGCGGCAAGACAGCAGGGTTGCAGCACAAAACCACCGCCTTTCTCTGTTCAGAAGGTGATTGTCAAGGTGCCGAGAGGCGAAGATCGCTTCTCAACGGCACCCAAAGGCATATGTCTACAGCCCCTCCGAAGATGTGCGTCCTGAGCTGTAATGAGGGCCGTCGCGGCAACCTTACTCCCCCATGAAAACAAGTGTCAAGTGTTTTTTACCACAACATATGCACCGGGTAAACGCAATGGAAGAAAGGGGCGAACAGTTGCAGGTCCGCCCCCAAAGAAACGTTGCGGTTATGGTGTCGCCCGCGATGCTCGTGTCAGACGGATGGAGGTGCGTTCCCGTCTTCACCGCAGACGCGCTTGTCTCGGGGGACTCCCGTTGCAGGGTGTCAAGCATGGAGTCCTGGGGGACCTCCGAACGGAACGTTGATGCAGCGCTCGCAGCTGCACCGCACAGGTCAAGCCTGTCGACGCTCCAACCGGACCGCAACGAACGATAGTCAACATCCTACATCCAAAGACTGCCACCTTAACAGGCGGCAGTCAACACCTTGATGGACTTGCCTAGATCGTGATGACCGATGATTCGTCGATCGTCGAGGTGTCCTCGACGTCGCGGAACCCGGTGCCTGCCGGTATCATCTTGCCGATGATGACGTTCTCCTTGAGACCGCGGAGGTAGTCGACCTTGCCGCTGACCGCTGCGTCGATGAGGACACGGGCGGTCTCCTGGAAGGACGCCGCCGACAGGAAGCTCTCGGTCGTCAAGCTGGCCTTCGTGATGCCGAGGAGGAGCTGCTCGACGACGGCGGGCTTCTTCTTGTGCTTGATGGCGTCGGCGTTCGCGTTCTCGGCGACCGTGCGCTCGATGATCTCGCCCGCGAGCAGGTCGGTGTCGCCCGGGTCGATGATGTAGACGCGGGAGAACATCTGACGGACGATGATCTCGATGTGCTTGTCGTTCAGTTTCTGGCCCTGGGACGAATAGATGTACTGGATCTCCTTGATCACGTACTTCTGGACCGCTTCCCTGCCCTTCAGCCGGAACACCT
>CAYGGS010000087.1:1814-3999 GCA_964349545.1 uncultured Gammaproteobacteria bacterium | reverse complement strand
CGATGTTCTCGTCCGATGCCTGCTCCTCGAGCTGGTCATCGAGCCCGTCGAGCTCCTCTTCGAGCTCTTCCTTTTTCGCTCGGACCTCTTCCAGGGTTTTCATAGGGTGTGAGTAAATGGTAAGCGTTCGATGGTTCATTGATTGGTTCCGGGGCGTTCGTCATTTGTGGACGTGGCTGCGTTGCTAGACGGATTTCTTGAACACCCTCCGTATCCGTTCCGCGATCGCCGGATGCCAGAAGGGAATGTTGTCGAGCTCCGGTTCCGCGACCCATCGGTACTCATCGTGTTCATGGCTCAACGTGATCGGTTCCGTGGCCCGGACCGTGCACTCGAACCCGATCGTACACCATGCGCCTTTTTCGTCGTACCAAGTATCGACATTGATGACCGATAGCACGCGGTCGAGGTCGAGACCGGTCTCTTCCTTGACCTCGCGGACCAGTCCGGGCAGCGAGTCCTCGCCTTTATTGATGCGTCCGCCGGGCAGGAGCCACTTGCCCTCTGGCGATCTCAGGATGAGAACGCGGCCTTCGGCGTTGCGTATCACCGCGCTCTGGCTGATCATGAACCGCTCGGTATCCGCGTATCTATTGTCCATTCGCACAGTATATGCCCAAAAAATAGTTGTATCAAACGAAACACCCCCTTAAATCCGGTGTACTAGCTACTATAACTCGTATTCAGTTTATTTTCAGGATAGTATAAGATACTGCAATATAAGGAAATTATGCGCATACTTCTCATCGAGGACGAGCTCAAGATCGCGAACACGCCGAAGCTGGTGCTGGCCGACGAGCCGACCGGCAACCTCGACTCGGCGACGAGCAGGACCATCATCGACCTTCTGCACCAGCTGGCGCGGTCGGAAAAAACGACCATCATCGCCGTGACGCACGACCATTCCATCACGTCGTTCACCGATAGGGTGTTCCGTCTCCATGACGGTACACTGACGATCGAACGGTAACAAGAGAAACCAGCACGATGGAGGCATTCCGAAACGGTACGTCTTTTCGGTTGTGTGCTGACCGGTTTTGAAATATCCTTCGTCGATAATCGCTAGTACCTAGTATGATGACCTCGACACGGATCCTTGGCATCGGCGCACTCCTCGTTTCCGCACTCGTGCTGTCCGCAGGTGCATGTTCGAAATCAACGAATACCTCGGTTTCGAACGGTACCTCAGCGGCGCCAGCGAATTCGAACGTTAATAACGCAAACGCAGCCATGAATGCGTCGATTGCGAACAACGTCAACACCGCGGCTCCCGCCAACGTGAACGCGACTGCGAAGATAGTGCTCCCGATCGCCGGTTTCTACGATCGCGTGACAAAGAAGCCGTTCGGTATCTACATAACTTCGAAGACCTCGCCGGTTCAGCCGGAGCGGTTCAGTGGATACCATGCCGGCGCCGATGCCGAAACCACGTCAGCCGAGCAATCGATCGATGTGCCGGTGTATTCCATCGCGGATGGCACCGTGATGTACGTGAACTACGTGAGCGGATACGGCGGCGTAGTTATGATCCAGTACGACGTCAATGGCGAAACGGTAACCGCTCTCTACGGACACGTACGATCGTCATCAGTGACGGCGAAGAAAGGGGATGCGGTGACCTCGGGGCAGCAAATAGCTGTCCTAGGAACTGGCTACTCAGCGGAAACCGATGGCGAACGCACACATCTCCATTTCGCGTTGTTGAAAGGCGCATCAACCAATGTGAAGGGGTACATGCCGCAACAGAGTCAGCTGTCGGCGTGGTATGACCCGGTGCAGTGGCTCCGCGATCGTGAAGCGGTCACGCCATGAGACGAACAACAAACATCGCCCTTTCCTTTTTAAGGAAGGGCGATGTTGTTTGAATTATTATTAGAGGATCGGCAGTTCGTTGTCGATCGGTATTTGTCTCGGCATTGTGCCGCCCCCACCGCCCGTTGATGATGGAGTGCAAGTGACCGGCTCGGTCAGGAACAGGTCCTTATAGGGCCTGAGCGAAGTGTCGTAGTAGTAGAGTAGTTGCCAGCTCAACACCGTCACATCCGTACCTCCGGCGAAACAGAGTTCCGATTCCTTGTTATTCCCGTCAGTGATCGATACGTTGACGGAGGGTATGGTCGCCGTCGGAACGGAACCGCCGGACAGCGTCATGATGAGCGGGTGGGTGACGTTGCGCGCTTCGCCG
>CAYGGS010000087.1:0-1804 GCA_964349545.1 uncultured Gammaproteobacteria bacterium | reverse complement strand
GTTATCGACCGTCTGCCAGAGCGTTCCGCTCGTCACGCCGACCCACTTGCCACGATTGATGATGGCGACCGCGAAGTCCTGCGGCAGTGACGGCGCGGTGCTGGCCTTCGTGACCGTTTCAGGCGAGTAGAACTTCGCGATGAGTTCGGGGCACGAGGTCGCCATTGCGCGGTTCTTGAGCATGATGTCATTGTAGGCAGTGCCCTGGTTGTCGAAGTAGTAGAGCGGACCGCCGGTCGTCTGATCCAGGTTCAGACGCGGGAAGCAGACGTTCGTAGTCGTCGCAACGCCGTCCGTTTCCGATTCGATGCGGAATAGTGCCGCTGGGGTATGTGGTGCAATCGCAGGATCTTGGGAGCCGTGCCCGCCGTAGAGGGGAGTCTTGAATGGTATGGTTACGGATCGTTCCGTGTCCGGCGTGGTGTATCCTTGTCGGGTAAAGTTTCCAAGGACGGTGAACGAGCGGATGAATTCCCAGGAAAGGTTGTTGAACGCGCTCGGTTCCGCAACGATGTCACCGCCCGTGATCTTCGTCGGGGCGAATGCCCGCTTCGTGATCAAGCTGCACGGTTCGCTCGTGGTGCGTTTCGTGAGCTTACTGTTTGTATAGGTCGAGCCGTCGGTCCCGACATAGACCTTTTGCGCCGTGGTCTTCCCGATGCAGACGGTCAGGTACCTGTCAGGACTTTCGTTCGTGTCGCTCTGTTGCCGGTACCGGATCAGGATCATTTGTGTGGGAATTCCGGTTGACGGCAGATCTTCGATCGAGTACGGCGTTGCCGCATGAACCGGTTTCGGCAGCATCAGCAGGTTCTTCATGACGCTCACGCTGTTGACCAGGGGCGTTGACGTGTCCGTGTTCTCGATGCTCAACGACCCGGCAGGATCCGTCATCACGGGGTATTCATCGTCGCCGACCCTTTGGGTCTGCGAGTAGACGAGCTTCGATCCCGCCTTGTAGGCGAGCGGGAAGAACGGTCCGTACTGATCGACGTCCGCCCAAGCGCGGGTGACATCAACGACCTTCAACGGCTTTGCGTTCACCGTCTTCGTCGTCCCATTGCTATCCTCGAGGTATCCGGGGAGTATCGCGAATGCTGCCACGGCGGCAAACGCAAAAACGCCAATGACCGCGACGAGCGCGGCCGGTTTCGTTTTGATCTTCTGTTCGGTCGGGATATTCTGTTGCATGGTGCCTCTTTTCTCTAACTATAATGGAGCCTGATCAAAGTGTATGACCAGGTTCATGCCGTGTCAACGTGATTTTCGCCGCTTTGATAACTGGTACCGGGGGGCGGGATCGAACCGCCGACCTCGGGCTTATGAGTCCCGCGCTCTAACCAACTGAGCTACCCCGGCACGTAATACATTGTCTGACCTGAAGAATTTGTTGTCAATTTTGATCCGGTCACTGAGTCCTGACGCCGCCAAGGATGGCGGGTCGGGATCCCGATTCCCGCAATGCGGGACATCGGGACTACCCCGGCACGCGCGGATTGTATCAGTACTTCGGAAATATCTCAAGGGAACCGCAAACAAGTGCCATTCATAAAAAACACATCTCTTGTTTGGTTCATCGTCCGAATATGTTCCGGAGCATCTCTCTTTTTCTCTGCAATGTCCCGATGGCCCTTATTAGCGAATAGTCGAGATCGGACACCGCTGCAATAAATGTAGAGACATCCGTTGAGTTGATGTGTGGTACTGCCTCTTGAAGCAGTCCGACATTCCCACGAACAACCCTTATTTTTTCATACGCCGCATCGAACAGATCCGTGTCTTCGCGCAACGCTCCCGATCCTCC
>CAYGGS010000086.1:0-4083 GCA_964349545.1 uncultured Gammaproteobacteria bacterium | reverse complement strand
GTTCTTGTACAGCTCATCGACCACGAACGCGTCGTTCACGGTCTTTCCGCGCGCGTCGACCAGGTCGTTCGACCTCAGGCTTTCGAACTCGATCGGCGCGCCCGCGGCGGTGCAGCGCGCATCGACCGGGACCTTCAACGTCAGGTCGCGCCCGATGAACAGCGCGAGCGATACGGGAGCGTTCAGCACGTGGACGAACAGGGCCCTCGCATCGACATCGACCCGCAGCGTCCGCGCCCGCATGCCGAACACCGGCGGCAGCGCGCTCGTCAAGGACGGCGCGGCCGAGGATGGGCCGAAACTGCCGCCCATCGCCATACCACCTGACCTATGCGGCATCGAGGCGCCGGTCGGGATCCCGCCTCCGGCGAGCGGCACCGACTTTGAGGGCCTCGCGGACCCGCCTTTGGTCTGTTGCGAGCCCTGAGCGCCAGTACCACCGCCTCCGGTGTTCACTTTCCCTGATTCCTTCTCGATCTCGCGCGCACGCTCATACTGGTGCAGGTGCTGCTTCGCTTGTTCGATCCTCTTTTCATGCGACAACTCGTCCTTCGTCGGCGTGTGCTGCGCGGCCTGCTCCTGCCGGAATTCCTCCTTCACGGTGTCGCGGAATGCCTCAGCGGCCGTGTGGTGCTTGCCGTACGAGGTCTGCTTGTACTCCTCGGAGGTCGCGATCTTCTCCTTGACCTCCTTCATGTAGTGCCGGCCCTTCCATGATTCCATGGTCTGGGTCTTGTCGCCGTAGGCAACGCGCCGGAGCCCTTTCTCCTCCTTCAGGAACTTCTTGAGCTTCGTATCGCCGACCTTCGCATTGCCGACCTTCGTCGCCATCATCTTCTTGGTCGTCTGGCGAAGCGACCCTAGTTGTACCTTCGGATGATAGGGAATATCGGGCATGGGTGTACTGTGGTGCAATCAGTCCACTATCTCACACGCTCTGTTAGTTTTACGATCTGCTGTTCTTCGTCCCATGTGACATCCGACCTACCAAAACGATGCTGCCTGAGCAAATCGCGGATCTGTTCCAGTTGATAGAGCGCCTTTGAGACAACTGCGAGACGTTCACGGGAATATGGCTCGTATTCTGCTTTCTTCGGATCAATGCCAAACGACAACGACGCCGCGCTTTTTGCCAATTGGGACGCTTCATACGAAAAAGCGTCTAGAATTTCTGCTAATTGCTCGGGATCTTCTTTTAAAAGACGGTCATATTCCGCTGCCGTCCGCGTTCCCTTGACCACATCGAATGCGGGAGATGCTTCGTGGACGCTCTTCATGGCCGCCACGATTGATTCGCCGTCCAATGCACCGCGGACCTCGGGAAATATTTTCCTCGCGGCGTCACCATATAGTACTTTTGTTTTTCGGTATAGTTCTTCGCTTTGTTTTGAAATATCTGGATTATCAGAGCGATTTTCGGCAATATGCGGGTCCCAGCCGGACATTCTTCCCACCAATTCGCTGAGCGCAATTGACGTTTCCTCCGGGCGTGGCGCCGTGTCCGGCCTGGGAATCGAAAGTTGCCCAAGTTCTTTCTTGCATTCCTGATAATATGCAAGCGTCTCGCCATCATCATAACCAGATTCCTCTTCACCCCTGATGATTTCGTTCCAATAGCGTGCTGATTTTGTCGCGAAGATTTGATCGATCTTCGGGCGTTCAGTCGTTGCTGCGCTGCCGCTTCTGGTCGGCGTGGTTTCAGCCACGACTTGATGCCCTGTCTCGTGTTTAATCGCCATACATGATGAAAATTAATATCTTAGAATATAATCATACCATTATATTGCTCATTTGTCAATCGTCTCCCTTGCGCGATCGCTCGGTTTGATATATCATCATCGGTACCTTTATTCATGGCATTCTGTCGCGCTACCGCGACACCGGCCGTCTCCCGCAGGGAGATAACAGAGCAGTAACTATGACCAATAAAACTACGAACGGCGCAACGCCGTCCGTCATGGAAGAGCTCCTTAAGAGCGACGCCTTGCCGTCGATCCCGAAGGTCGGGGCCATCATCACCGGCAAGGTCATCAGTGTTTCAAAATCCGAGGTCCACGTCGACATCGAAGGCATCGCCACCGGTGTCGTCCGCGGCCGCGAGCTCTTCGACGAGTCGGGCCGTTTTTCCGATCTCAAGATCGGCGACGAGGTCCAGGCGACCGTCATGGAGCTCGAGAACGAGAGCGGCGAGATGGAGCTGTCGCTCCGGTCCGCCGGCCACCAGCGCGCCTGGGACGAACTCCAGGAGCTCATGGTCGCAAAACAGGTGCTCGAGGTGCCGATCATCGACGCGAACCGCGGCGGCCTCCTCGTCCGCGTCCAGCGCATCGAGGGATTCCTCCCGGTGTCCCAGCTCACGACCGAGCACTATCCGCGCGTCGAGGGCGGCGACAAGCAACGCATCCTCGAACTGCTCCAGCAGCTCACCGGCAAGACGCTGAAGGTCAAGATCATCGACATCAACGAGCGCGAATCGAAGCTCATCGTCTCGGAGAAGGCTGCGTGGGAAGAACAGCAACAGGGCATCATCAACCGCTACCGCGCCGGCGATGTCATCGACGGACGGGTGACGGGCATCGTCAACTTCGGCTGCTTCGTCGAGTTCGGGGACAAGCTCGAAGGCCTGGTCCACATCAGCGAGCTCGCCTGGCAGCGCATCGAGGACCCGCGCACGATCGCCCGGGTCGGCGATCCGATCAAGGTCATGATCATCGGCATCGAAGGCACGAAGATCTCGCTCTCGCGCAAGCGTTTGCTCGACAATCCCTGGAAGGTCGCTGCGCAGAAGTACACGATCGGCGAGGTCGTCGAGGGCAAGGTCATCAAGCTCAACCCGTTCGGCGTCTTCGTCGAGCTCGACCCCGAGATCCAGGGCCTCTGCCACATCTCGGAGCTCTCGTGGAAGAACGTCCACCATCCCGGCGAGGTCGTGAAGGTCGACGAGGTCCGCAAGTTCAAGATACTCGCGCTCGACCCCGACGCACACCGGCTCGGCCTCTCGCTCAAAGCGCTCGAGGAACCGCCCGAGGACGTGAAGCAACGCATGGAGAAGAAGGCCGAGGACCTGCCATCGGCGGCGGCCGAAGCAAAGCCGGTACCTGAAAACATTCCGTCCGACGGTGTAGTACCATCAGGGACCGATACGCCCTCCGCGGCGCCCCAGGCGTAAACGCACACCGGCCGATTGCGAAGCCCGCATGACGCCGGTATACTCACCCTAGCTACCTATGCGACCAATCCTCAAAAACTTCCTGATCTTCTTCGGCGTCTTCATCCTGATCTTCTACATCTTCAGCAGGATCTCCCTGCCGACGACGAAGCCGACCGCGACCGACCTCGGTACGTTCATCACCGAGCTCAAGGCAGGCCAGGTCAAGGCGGTCGAGATCGACGGCACGAAGATGACCATTACGCTCACCGACGATAAAACCCAGGTGACCTACAAGGAGGAGGCCCAAAATCTCGCCGAACTGGCGCAGAACTACGGCGTAACGACGGATGTGCTCGCTGCGGTCAAGGTGACGGTCAAAAACACGAGTTCCGGCATCTGGCTCAACGCGCTGTTCTCGTTCATCCTGCCCGCCGTCCTCATCCTGGTGTTCTTCTGGTTCATCTTCCGGCAGGCGCAGGGCCAGAGCAACCGCGCCATGTCGTTCGGCCAGTCGAACGCCCGCGAGATGCAGCCCCAGGATAAAAGGACACGCGTGACGTTCGCCGACGTCGCAGGGGCGAAAGAGGCGAAGGAAGAACTGTCGGAGGTCGTCGAGTTCCTCAAGACGCCGTTGAAGTTCCTCAGCCTCGGCGCGAAGATCCCGAAGGGCGTCCTGCTCCTCGGGAGCCCCGGCACCGGTAAGACCCTGCTCGCGAAGGCCGTTGCCGGCGAGGCGAACGTGCCGTTCTACAACATCTCAGGCTCCGAGTTCGTCGAGATGTTCGTCGGCGTCGGCGCCTCGCGCGTCCGCGACCTCTTCCGGAAGGCGAAGAAGAACGCCCCGGCGATCGTGTTCATCGACGAGATCGACGCGGTCGGCCGCCAGCGCGGCACCGGCCTCCGCGGAAGCCACGACGAACGCGAGCAGACAC
>CAYGGS010000085.1:0-4145 GCA_964349545.1 uncultured Gammaproteobacteria bacterium | reverse complement strand
CGATACGTTTCAGTCCTTTCACCGCGTCGGAGAACCCGAGCGACCGGCCGGTCAGCTTCACCTCGAGGCTTTTGACACGGAGGGTTCCATCCCCGTCCGTGATGGACGGATCCGAATGGATCGAGAAACGGAGCGTCCTGCCAGCGGGAAGGGCGGCGATCGTCCGTTCCGCGACCGCCCACGCGCCGTGCCGGGTCACCGGCACGTACCGCGCGATGACGTAGGACAGCGCGGTGAGATCGCCGGCCTTGTGCAAGGGAACGACGTTCTCCATCTGGGTCGAGAAGTACGCGTCCCGCGACAGCGCAAACGTGCCGTCCGTCGTTAAGAAAACGTCACGGTTCGGCACCACAACCTGCACAAGATCATCGCTCGCGGGAACCTCGATGGAATAATCGGTCTGTGTGTCGGCGAGATCGAGCTTCTGACCGCCCACGGTGATCGTCTGGAGCATGGTCTTGTGTGATGTGCGTGCCGTGAGGTACGTCCCCTTCATGTAGAGGACGAGCGGCTCGCTCTCGACCTGTCCCATGACATGATACTCCTTGCTGCCGGCGGGGTAGATCGCGTTGCTCACCGTAAAGTAGCGCTGCGAAGTGGTGATGGAACGGATGAACTGATCACCGGAATTCGTGGTCACGTCGATCCGGTACGTCCCTTCGCCGGGCGCATCGAGATGCACCGACACGTCGAAGGCCGGCGAGGGCTTGCCGTCGCCTTTGCCCGTGCCGTTGTCCCCGATCGCCTTCCTAAGGACGGTATCCTCCCCGCGGTACACAGTGATCGTCACCGGGTCCTCGCCAGGATTCCGGTTGCTGTTCCGGATGTTGAAGCTGACGTCGAGGTCCTCACCGGCGCCGACGTACGTCATGAAGGTATGCGATCCGCGGATGCTCACGGCGAACGTCCGCGGTCCGTCTGACGGCGTATATCCTGCGATCTTCTTCCGGGACGACAGATCGACATGATAATCGGCGACATCCTTTCGGTCCGGGATAGTATCCAAGAATTCCTCGACGGATGCGTACTGCGGGACCCCCGGATCGCGTTTCTGGAACAGCGTGATCTCGCCGCTCTTCGTCGCGTTCCATCCGCTCTCGAGCGTGGAAAGGGCCGCGTACGAGTCGCCCAGGATGAACGACTTTGGCTCGGTCCCGATGGCACCGGAAACGTTCAGGGTAAGGCGTTTCCCCGGCTCGCCGTTCCAGTATTCCACCCTGACCGTCGCCTGCTTCATGACGCGGTACAGCTGCGTTTCGAACGTCAGCGGATTGACCGTGAACGTGCGGTACCGCTCCTTCGAGCCCTTCATCGTTCCGGTCACGACGTCGAGCTGTTTCGGCGCGACGTTCCGGATCTGCGCGTTGCACCGGTCCGCGGTACAGCGGTACGTCGCCGAACCGAACAGGACGACGTTCTGGTTCACGATCCAGCCCAGCAGTACCACGGGGAGCGCCCAGAGCGCGATCCGGATGATGGGTTGCGGTCGTTTCATCGTTCGTAGGTTCACGGTGTTCCTTTCAATGCATCGCTCATTCTGTACAAGCGTTCGTACTCTGCCATCGTGATCTCGTCGCCAAGGGAAAATCCACGTTGCTCCCAGGTCTGCCGCACGCCGGCCGGTGATTGCGCTGCCGATACATAGACGAACACCGGTACCGACGATACGAGCGTTCGAAGCTCGCTGAGCTGCTGCGGCGTTTCGACGGATGCGATGACGCTCCGTTCGGGGAAGAAGACCTTGTCGCCGCGCCCGGCCAGGATGACCGCGTTCGCGGGGGTCAGCTGGGATGCGCGCTGCGAAAGCTGACTGTATTCTAGGGTACCCGCCCGCACCGCGGCAAGGCCTTCTCCCTCGCTCGTAATGACCGCTGCCAACGAACCCGCCACGAACACGCCGGCCAGGCCGACGAGCGCCTGTCGCCGCCACCGCCCGAACCGTTCAGCGACACGCGAGAGGAACAGGGCGGCGAACGGCATGGACAACGCGTAGAGCGGTATCCAGTACCGGACGTACGACGTACCGATGGTGACCGCGTTCGGATCGGGGTTGTCCTGGATCACGCGCGACCCGTAATACACGACGAGCCACGCGCCCACGAACAGGACGATACCGAGGTACAGCTTCCCCGCGGCGGAAACTTTCGACCGGAGCGCCATCACGAACCCGCACAGCGCGAACACGGCCGGGATGCCGAAGATCCTGAAACCGTAGTCCCAGAAGTTCCGTGCGATGGCGCCTGCATCGAACCCGAAGGGGAAGAACAGCGAACCGACCTTGTCGAGCACGCCCGAGGACGCCGCGGCGACCGATGACGTGTCGATCGCCGTCTGCGTGTAGCCGAACGACAGCGCCTGACCGAAGAGCTGGGTGTTGTAGTAAAAGACGGCCAGCATCGGCAGGACCGCCCCGGCCGCCAGCGCCCCGATGCCCAGGCGAAGGTCGAGCTTCCTTCGCAGCGCGACCAGCAGGGCGAGGACGACGGCCCCGAGCCAGACGGCCTCGGACGTCCTCACGGCCACGGCAACGCCGAACGACAGTCCGGCAAGCGCGTACCACAACGCCTTCCTGGTCGAGGTGGCAGCAGCGGAGTGCAGTGCCGCGTGGAGCAGGGCGAACGTTCCGATCAGCGCGAGGTCGAAGAACGCCGCGTTATGGAACATGCCGCGCGACGTGTAGTACCAGAACGCGGGATGGAACGCGATGAGCACGGTGGTCAGCAGCGCGAGGCGTCGCTGCATGAACATACTGCACAGGAAATACGCCGCGATCACGGCTGCGACCGAGAGCAGCGGGGTCAGGAACGGAACGGCCCACGTCCCGACGATGCCAGCGATCGAACCGTACAGGAGCGGCATGCCGATGAAGCTCGCCGGGAGCAGCTTACCCTCGGCCGCGGTGAAGTTCCGCGGCGCGACGATGCCGCCCGGAACGGTCAGCGGCGACTCGAGCGCGAGCCCTTTTCCCCGGGCGAACCCGGCAGTCGCCAAGTAGTTCGCGGTCTCGTCAGGCGATGAGTACTTCTGCGGCGCGCCGAACAGCAGCGTCGTGCACGCCAGAAAGAAGACGAGGACGGCTCCGATCAACAGATGTGTGTGCTTCATAGGTTCGCTCTCGTCGACGTGACCGCGTGCAGCCGCGGAAATACCGTTCAGCACGCATAGTATACCACAGCCCGCGATGCGCGGTTCCTTTGACATACGGCCACTGAATCGCTATAATTTCGGCACGATATGGAGAAACGATCGTACGATACCACGCTTGTCCTGGTATGCTTCACCATGGCATGCATCAGCGCCGGACTGCTCGCGTTCTTCCCCTCGATGCCGGTCGTTTTCCGGGTGATCGCCGGCATCATCGTGACCGTCCTGCCGGGAGCGTTCTGGACGTACGCCCTGTTCCCGAACACCGTGCCGCTCGTTGAGCGGCTCTCGATCGGGATCGTATGCTCGATGGTCCTGATCGCGTTCGCGGCGTACGCCATGAACTCGATCGCGCACCTCGCGCTCTCGCGCGGTACGCTGCTCGCGATGCTCCTCGTTGTCAGCGCGGCAGGCGCCGGTCTCGCGTTCTCCCATCAGAAAAAGATCACTTAACCACCACTATGCCCACCAAAGCGCTCATCACCGGCATCACCGGTCAGGACGGTTCCTACCTCGCCGAACTGCTGCTCGACAAGGGGTACGAGGTCCACGGCGTCGTCCGACGCTCGAGCTCGATCAACCGCGAGCGCATCGAGCACCTCCTGAACGATCCCGTAATTCGGAAGGTATACGATCTCGACTCGTACACCTTCTCCCCCGTGTCGCCCTTTCCCGATCTCGATTATTCCCCGGCCGTCGAGAGTATCGATCCCGAACGTGTTCGTAGCGTCTTCGAGTACCGCTTTGGTCTTTTTAATTTCCGCTCTGGTCGGCGGCATAAGTTCCCGGTTGCCGTCCGCGTCGCGCTCGTTCTTTACTTCCTCCGACTGCGTAATGGCGTGAATGACAGTTCGGGTCCTACCTGCAAGATGACGCAGTTTCTTCGACGTGTTCGCGGCATCGCCTCCGGCGGTTTTGCTGGTGTTCGCCTCGTAAGTCATGTAGTAGAACGGATCGATAACGACAACATCCGCTTTAGTTTCGATAATGTCCGCTTCCAA
>CAYGGS010000084.1:0-4356 GCA_964349545.1 uncultured Gammaproteobacteria bacterium | reverse complement strand
AGAAGCTGATCGCCCGCTTCGGCAGCGTCAATGGCATTCGCTCGGCAGACGATGGCGATGTCGAGGCTGTCATCGGAAAAGCAAAAACAGCGCTCCTGCGGGAACACCTATAGAAATGCAGCGACCCCGGGTTCACTCATTCGGTACGGATGTCCGATTGAGCGACCCAGGGCCTGTTGTCGAGCGAGGTGCGGTACTACCAGCCCGCTAGAGCGAGGATCTCCCGCCTAACGGGCTACGGCCTGTCCCGCGCGTCGTCACCGAGCGACGCGGTGCGGGTGTGCTCCGACAAGGACTTCCGGGTCGTGAGACCCGACTCGACCTTGCCGGCCCCGCGGAAGGACCTCCCGGCCTTCGTCGCGGTGGTCACGCCCCTGATGGTCGTGGCCTGCAGCTGCTCGACGTCGGTCGAGCTGGTCGCAGAGAAGCTGTCGGTGCCCTCGGTGTTGAGGGCCACGCCCGTGGACGAGGTGGCGCCCGCCGGGCTCACCGTGTTGGTGGCGCCGATGGCGGCCGAGTTCGTGCCCAGATCGATGACCAGGTAATCGTTGTCCATGAGGACGATGACCTGGCCGGGCGGCGCCTTGCCGTGGGTGGTGTCGGCCGCGGTGACGCCGCCGAACATCACCGCGAAGATGGCGATCGCGATGATCGTGAACTGGGCACTGCTGAGGACCTTCCTCATGGGAGAGGCTCCTTTCGCAGAGACCGTGTGTGTGGTGGATGAACGAACATCCTTGTTTCCGGGCGCCACACACTTCCGACCGGAACTTGCGGATGTTAGCAGATGCCGGGAAAACTGTCAACCCCGTTAGAGAGTCGTACGTAAATTCGACAGTGAATGATACAATACAATCCTTGACACATCGGGCTCTCTAACGGGGTCAACCCCCTACGGCCGGTGCTATAGTGAACCCATGAAAAAGACCCCGCCGCTCACCAAATCCGAACGCCGCGAACGACGCAGAAAACCGACCATGAAGGTATCGGGGGCGTCGGTAAAGCAACTCCGACGCATCATCGCACGCCGGGCGACGAATTGACGAGGCGAGCCGTTCGTGGTAGTCTCTCGAACGAGCCTACGTGGCCTTTTACCTACCATCAGGACCCATGCAAAGAATACTCGACATCGTCCAGATAGTCCTCGCTGCGCTGCTCGTGACGGCCATCCTCATGCAGAGCAAGGGAACCGGGCTCGGCGGCGTGTTCGGCGGCGGCGATTCGAACATCTACCGGACGAAGCGCGGCGCCGAGAAGGTGCTCTTCATGGCGACCATCGTGATCGGCGTGCTGTTCTTCGCATCGGCGTTCGCCTCGGTGCTCCTCCGCCGGTAACCCGTCGGCATCAGTGATGTTGCAACGAATCGTACAATCCGCCCGCACCCTGTTCTCCCGCCTCCCGGGACGGCGGACCACAACAGCCCCCTCATCCGATCGCGTCGCCGACGCAGAGCGAAAGTTGGTGTACACGCTTGCGAAGTCACGGCTTCCGAACCTCCGTCAGCTCAAGTACCTACCTCGTGTCACCACACGAAACGAACAGCGGCTCCTCATGGGGCTCGGCGCGTTCGTCATCGCCGCAGTGGTCTTCCTCGGGTTCAGGGTCTACGCGAAGTGTACGGAACAGCTTCCGCGGTACGGGGGCAGCGTCGTCGAAGCGCTCGTCGGCACCCCGCAGTACGTGAACCCGATCCTCCTAAACACGAACGACATCGACCGCGACCTTGCTGCGCTCATGTATTCCGGGCTGTTCAAACGGACGAACACGCAGGACATCGTCCCCGACCTTGCCGCATCGTTCGAGGCGAGCGCCGACAACAAGACGTACACGATCAAACTCAAGAACGGGCTCACCTGGTCGGATGGGCAGCCGATCACCGCCGACGACGTGCTCATCACGTTCGAGCTCATCCAGGACTCCCTCTACAAGAGCCCGCTCCGGACGCAGTTCCGCAACATGACCGTCACCCGCGTTGACGAAGCGACTGTCACGTTCACGCTCGCACAATCCTCATCGTCGTTCTTCTCCGACCTCACCGTCGGCATTCTCCCGGCGCACATCTGGGGCGACGTACTACCCCCGAACTTCGCGCTCGTCGAGTACAACATCAAACCGATCGGGTCGGGACCGTTCCGGTTCGATTCGCTCACCCGCGATTCGTCCTCCGGTTCGATCAAGGAATACCGCCTCGTCAGAAACGACAACTATGTCGGGAGTCGGCCGTACCTCAACGAGATGATCTTCAGGATCTACCCCGACATCGAGTCGGCGGAACAGGCGCTCAAATCGAAGAAAGTCGACAGCATCAGCGTCGTCCCGGTGACCAACCGGACAAAGGTGAAACAGGCGCTCCTCATCGACCTGCAGATGCTGCAGTACACCGCCATCTTCTTCAGCAACAAGAACACCGCGCTCAAGGTCCTCGAGGTCAGGAAGGCGCTCGCACAGGCGATCGACCGCACCGCGATCGCCACGTCGATACTCGGCGGCGGCGCGATCGTCGTCGACGGACCGTTCGCCCCGAACCTTCCCGGTGCGGCGGGCAGCCTCCAACCCGGCTACGATCCCGATGCGGCGCGCGCAGCGCTCGATGCGGCGGGCTGGACGAAACCGGACGGGAGCGAGGTGCGGAAAAAGGGCAACGACGAACTTGCGTTCGCGCTCACCATACCGGACATCCCCGAGGACGTCACGGTCGCTGACCGCATCAAGAAAGACTGGGAGGCCATCGGTGCAAAGGTCGAGGTGAAACCGTTCGACCCGACCCGTATCGCAAAGGAGGTCATCAAGCCACGCAGCTACGACGCGTTCTTCTACGGCGAGATACTTTCCCCGACCGGCGACCTGTACCCGTTCTGGCACTCGACGCAGGTAAAGGACCCCGGCCTGAACCTCACGACGTTCTACAACAAGGACGCCGACAAGCTCCTCGATGAGCTCCGCACGATGACCGATCCCGCCGTCATCGTACAGAAACGCGTGGCATTCCAACAGCTCCTCGCCGCGCAGCTTCCCGCGATCTTCCTCTACAG
Organism: uncultured Gammaproteobacteria bacterium; assembly: GCA_964349545.1. Lineage (GTDB taxonomy): Bacteria > Patescibacteriota > Patescibacteriia > SBBC01 > SBBC01 > CAINXF01. The sequence goes on along the minus strand of CAYGGS010000084.1, from coordinate 1,323 downwards.
CCCCGAGTACACCTACGGCTTGTCAAAACGGGTGAAGGGCTTCGATGTGAAATATGTCACGAACCCGTCCGACCGGTTCGCCGGCGTCGAGGGCTGGTACGTGAAGACGAAAGTATCGTTCAAATAGCGCCACGGGCCCGGGTGGTGGAATTGGTATACACGCACGGTTCAGAGCCGTGTGGCCGCAAGGCCATGGAGGTTCAAATCCTCTCCCGGGCACCAACCTACGCTGAAGCTTCGGTTGGCAAGCCAACTGAATCAACTTTCAACACACACCACCATGCCCGACGAAGCCTCGGCGAAGTCGGATCCCCGCCCGCCGAAGTCCCGAGCAACGCGAGGGACATAGGCGGGTCCCGGGCACCATGCCTTCGCAAAAGCTACGGCATGTAAACACTTCTTTCGGTTCAGTTGACGGAGTCAGAACGACGTAGTCGATAATCCTCTGGTCGGCATCAAGAAATTGTACACATGAAAAAACAATTGGATTTCTACTGCGACCAGATCTTGAGCGGACGAATGCCGATCAAGAAAGTTGTTGAAACTGAGAACTGTCTCGCGTTTCATCACACAAAGCCAAGCTGGACGCTACACATCGTCATCATCCCAAAAACTCATATCACAGATTTAACGGATGTACAGGACTTCGATGTGGTGAAAGAGATGCTGCAGATCGCAACCGACATCGTGAAAACGGAACAACTGTCCGAAACGAACTACAAGATCATCACCAACGGCGGAACGTTCCAGGACACGAAGCATCTTCATTTTCATTTAGTATCAGGGACGCCGCTCAACAGCGTCACGCGCGAACCTTGACACAATAGCGTATCTACGCTAGAATCCCTGCTTGTAAGGGCTTCGCGCCCAGAGGCTTGCCCCGAACCCGACCGAGCGTTAGCTCGGGAGTGGTGCGGGGATAGAACCATACTTGCCCTTGTGCGCGATCCGTCCCGGATTTGATCCGGGAATCGTGCCCTTTACGTCCCTCGCAACCCCCACACCAATTGCGCATCGCGCATTGGTGAGGGGGGTGCTGACGGGAACACAGTTATTCACATTACATCGGTCGTTCCTGTGTTACGACCGGAAACTACACTTCGATTCTTCCTCAATCAATGCAGCCGTCGCGAGGAAGTGGCGAGGATCAGGGTGACCGGCTTTGCCGGTCGGGACCCTAGCCGAGCCACGACGAGCGACACCTTGCAGGGAAAGGGGGAGCGTCGGAGGGGGAAACCGTAGGTTTCCCACCCGAATATGTCTAAAAAGAATCGTGCGCGTATGCGCCGGCCAGAAGGCCCGCGCTACACGCGAAGACCAAAA
>CAYGGS010000083.1:0-4378 GCA_964349545.1 uncultured Gammaproteobacteria bacterium | reverse complement strand
GGTTTGCAGGATCTCGATCGCGTGATCAAGCGAGTGCAGTATTTCTATCGCTTGGGCGACGTTGTTCATGAAGATGTCGGTCGAAGGGAACAGCTTCAGCGCTTCGGCCGCCGATTCCTGCGTCTTCTTGTGCAGCCGGTCCTTCGCCAGGTTCATCCGGGCGAGCGAGCCGACCATGTACGACGCGCCTTTGTACTTGTAGGCGGACGCCTGGGAATACGGCAGGACCACGTGTTCCAGCAGGTCGCGGTAGCCGGCCTTGGGGATCTCCTCGCCCTTGCTGGTCTTGATCGGGCCGTTCAGGAAGCCGAAATTCTCCGGCACGATGGCCATGAAGTCGGTCTTCCGGTCGAAGTGGAACGGCGCCTTGACGAACGTGTCGATGAGCCGCAGCACGGCCGGGCGGGCGGCCTGCAGTTTTTTGATGGCCTCGTCGACGCCTGCCTGGTCGGGGAATTTTATGAAGCCGCCGATGGTCGGATGGACGGCATGGACACTTCGGCCGGCGATCAACGTCGCGAGGTAGTTCCCGGCCGCCTTGATCTCGAAGCCGTCGTGGAGTTGCTGGTGTTGTTCGGGATCGCTCTCATCGAGGTCCAAGAAGGCGTCCTTGCCGTAGATATCCGGCATCGAGAACAGGTACAGGTGCAGCGCGTGGTCGCGGATCATCAGGCCGTACATCGTCAGTTCCCGCAGGAGCATGGTCTGCGGCGTCGGGGTGATCCCGATCGCGGCTTCGCATGACTCGATGCTGCACAGGAGGTGTGCGTTCGAGCAGGTACCGCAGATGCGCGCGAGCAGCTGCGGCAGGGCGATGACCGGCTTGCCCTTCATCGCCTCGGTGTAGAACCTTTTCGATTCGGTGATGGCGAAGTGTGCGTATTCCACTTTTCCGTCGCGCACGCGAAGGTCGAGCGAGGCGGCGCCCTCGACTTTCGTGATGTGGTCCATGGTCAGGTCGATGGTGTGCATATTATTGTGTGTTTAGGAGGGTTTTGACCAGCGTCTCGACCTTGGTCATGAAGACCTTCGGGTCCATCGGACAGCCCGGTACCTGGTCATCGACCTTCACCACGTCCGATAGTTTCAGCACCTTCGGCAATGACTTGAAGCGGTCGATCAGGAACTGGACCTCGGCCTTTTGGCCTTCGGTAAAGGTGTTGCGTTGGGCTGACGGCATGCCCACGCAGGCGCACGCGCCGATGGCGACCAGTATCTTCGACTTGGCGCGGATTTCTTTTAGTTTTTCCTCATGTTCGGGCGTTGCGATCGCGCCCTCAACGAAGGCGATGTCCAGCTCATCGAGAACGTTGTTCTTTTTCAATACTCGCACATGGCGGAAGTCGAACAGTTCCTTCCATTCCTGCCAGTGGTCGTTCATCAGCTCGGTGAACACGATCGTGCTGTCCTCACAGCAAGAAAAGGTGAACCAGCCGATACGGATCTTTTTCTTGGGTGCTGCGGTCATGGTACGGGTTTTAAAAGTGATTTCAGATCGAAGTTCGGATCGGCGAGCTGCTTCAGATACGGCTCGACATTGATGTTCTGTTCGATCAGCTTTCCCAGCGCTCCCATGTCCTTCGTCCGGTTGACCATGGTCGCGCCTTCGACCTCGCCGTTGAGGAGAAGGATCCGGGTGTATCCGCCGGATTCCGGTGAACCGCGCTTGATGACCTGCCGGTCCGGCAACACGCGGGTGTCGCCGACGAACGCGATGGCTAGGCCCATGCCCTGGGCGGTGTAGAAGGTGATCTGGCGGTACGGCTGCCGTCCGCCCATCATGTTCAAGGCCGCGGTCCGTCCGTGCAGCTGGGCGTTGACCCAGGTGCCGAGCTGGATCCTTTCGTTCAAGGCAAGATCGCAGTACTCGGCCACGTCGCCGGCCGTCCAGACGTCGGGCGCGCTGGTCGCCATATATTCGTCCGCCAAGATGCCGCGATTGCAGGCGATGCCGGCGCTCTTGACCCAATCGAGCGCGCAGTGGTTGCCGATCCCGACCATGATCATGTCGGTCGGCATGGTGTGTCCGTTGTTCAGCTTCACGCCCTCGACCTTCCCGTCGCCGAGCACCTCCTCGACCAGTGTTTCGTAAACGATATTGACCCCGCCCTTTTTCAACGCCGCTTCGATCATCCGTCCCGATGCCTCGTCGAGCAGCGGTTCCCAGAAGTACTTCTCACGGATGATCAGGGTCACATCCAGTCCGGCGAGCTTCAGCATGTCGCACATCTCGAAGCCGATGAATCCGCCGCCGATGACGACGGCCTTCTTCGCGGTCTTGACCGATGCGATGACCGCCTTGGCGTCGTCCAGGGTCCGCAGGTACAGGACACCCGGCTTGTCCGCTCCGGGGATGGTCCAGCGGTTGACGGCGCTCCCGAGCGCCAGCAGCAGTTTTTCGTACGTGATCTGCGTACCATCCTTGAGCGTCACGATCTTTTTAATCGTATCGAGCGCGACCGCCGGCTGACCGAACGCGCAGCCGATGTCATTCTCCTTCGCCCACGATTCGGTCTTCAGGAACACGGAATCGAACGGGATCTTCCCGAGGAAGAAGCTCGGCTTCGAGAGCATGATGCGTGAATAGAACCGATACCGTTCATCGGATACGATGTGGATGCTCGACGTTTTGTCCTTCGCGCGGATGGTCTCGGCCGCGGTGGTTCCCGCGACCCCGCCGCCGACGATCAGGTACTTCGCCTGCATCATGGGTAGACTTGCTTGCCGTCCTCGTCGTAGACAAAAATTGCCTTGGTCGGGCAGGATTGGGCCGCCGCCAGGAGCGTCTCATCATCGACGGCGCCGTCGGCGAAGCTCGCCCGCTCGGTCGATTCGGAACTCTTGGTGCCGTCCTTGCGGATGATGACCGCCTTGTTCTCCCCGTCCAATTCATACACGCCAGGGGCGTTGACGACGCAGCTTGCCGCGCCGATGCAGAGGTCCCGGTCGACGACGATCTTCTTGATCTTCTTTGTGACATCGGCCATACGGGTTCCTTTCGTGGTCAGTTTGGTTAGGTTTTCGTCCCCTCTAGTGTACACAAAAAACAACGTTTTGTCCTATGGATAACGGAGACCCCTCAGTTCCTTGATTACTGATTGTTCCAATCGACCGGATCGACGACTGACGTGTGCTCCCGAGCTTTGACCGTTATCGTGATGGGGCTATGGTCGACGCATTCGATGCCCATGCCACAGAACACATACTGGGAATAATACGCCTTGTATTCATCGGTGTACCCGACCTTCGCGTTCGTTTCGGTCACCAGATGCGCAAACACCCGGTAGGTCCCGGACGGCGCCTTCAGTTCGTACCCCTGGCCGTAGGTGTATGCACTGCCCGTCAGCATGGCGTAGGTGCAGTACAGCTCCTTCTGATCGATCGTTTCGGCGCAGACGCCCATCGGCGGAATGCCTTCGCTCGGATACCCGAGCGAGCCGGTTATCGTTCCCCACTGCGCTTCGGGGTCGGTCTCCCTCGGTTGGTAGATCGCCGCCGGCACGCGCTTCATCATCACACCGAGCGCCGCCAGCATCATGATGATGGCCGCCACGATGATGATGAATGTTATTGTACGCTTCTTCATAGTGATCAGCTGATCCGAATGTATGACCAGCCCTTGATGAATTCCCGGACCGTCGTGACCTGTTTTTTGTACGGGTCGAGCACCTTGGCGTCAAGAAGCCGCGGATCGATGCCGGTGAGCTGCGGCGGCGGGATCCCGGGGTTATCCTTCGACCCGCCGGATCTAGTTTTCAGCTCTTTGACGATATCGTCCCACTCGGCATTGGTGAACCCGGCTGGCCGGATGATGAGCGAGGTGTGGTTGAGGATGTTGCCCCACTGTTCGCCGGTGATGGATAGGATGGCCTCATGCTTCTGACCGGGCTCGTCGGGATCGTCCCCGAGGTGCAAATATCCGGCCAGGTTCCGTTCCAGCCACTGCATCGAATCGCCGCAACGGCCGAACCGGTAGGTGTCGACGAAGTCGGCGCTGTTGCCGTCGAACCCATGGTCGAAGACGGCGACCAGGTGCTGCCACCAGAACTGCGGATCCAACCAATTGGTTCGGGTGTCGATATCCTTGATCTGTTCGTTGAACCAGCCGTCGATCTTTTCGGATGCCAATAATACCTCGATCTGTTCCTCGGTGTACTTGTACCCGAGGCGCTGGCGGATACGCTCCGCTTCCTCCTGACGGTCGAAGACGGTCTTTGAGATGAGTTCCTCGGTGTTCGGATCGAAGGTGAGCGTCGTCTCGATCGGGCCGTTGACGGAGATGGTCCGGGTCAGTCGATCGGTGTTGTCGCGCACATCGATCTGGCACTGGCATTTCGGGTATTCCCCGCTGGCAGAGATGACGCTGGCGTTGGGTTTG
>CAYGGS010000082.1:0-4474 GCA_964349545.1 uncultured Gammaproteobacteria bacterium | reverse complement strand
ACACCTTATACGGAAAGGGAGGTTGTTGGAAGGGAAAACCGTTAGGGTTTTCCCTCCAAACATCATGCGGACGTGGCGGAATTTGGTATACGCGCCAGCTTGAGGGGCTGGTGGTCGCAAGACCATGGAGGTTCAAATCCTCTCGTCCGCACCAACAGCATCATCTGTCCATCTTATGACCCCTTCAAAACATCCCGGGGAACGAGTGACCTCGTACGAGGGGACGGAACATCAGGCATATTCTGAGCTTGGTGGCGGCCGGACGTTCGATCAGTGGGGAAGCTGCGTCGTCACCGGCCCGGGAGGCGAAAAAAAATGGAAACCGTATTATTCAGATCCCGAACTTACGCGGCGTCTTTTTACGAATCCGATTCTCGAACAGTTCGGGGGTGTACATGGTAAAAAGCTTGTCGCAGCGGATTTCGGTGGTGGCGATGGAACGCTCCTAGAGCAACTACGGACACAGCTCACTGAAGCCGGTGCTGATATCACGCCGGTGCTGATAGATGTCGAACAAAAAGGAAAACTTGCCGTTGCTTCAGAAAAGCATCCCTCCATTGAACTGGTACAAGCGGATCTTCTTGATCTTCCATTAAAAACCAGCAGCGTCGATATCGGAATTTCAAGACATGCTATTCAGTATTTACCGCGACCGATTGATCAGCACAACGCAACCCCAGAATACCAGCGGTTCAGACGGGATGTACTCGGGAGATCAGAGGCAAAAAATAAAGGACGTGTTTTTGATCAATCGGATTTTCTTAGAGAGCTATACCGGGTGACGAAATCTGGGGGTACCGTCGATCTAGTATGGCCGGGGGCATTCCGCTATAGCACCGAAGCCGAACGAAAACGCGCTGATGCTATTTCATATTTTTGGAATGGCATCACCGGTTCCCGCATCACAGGCGAGGGCGAACGATTCGCGGATGCTGATACCGTCAGCAGTGAACGCTGGTTTACCGCGGGTGAAGAGTTGGCACGATTTGCACAGCGCGCCGGATTTGAGATAGTTTCCGCCGAAGAGTGTAGCGATATCGAATTCCGCATTACCCCGGACTCGATCATGGACCGCTTTGATCCTCAAGGAACATGGTCGGAGCGAAGAAAACGGTTGATCAAAGACTGTTTTGAACGTGCGGGAATCAAAGGGACAACAGCGGATGTCGATATCGTCGACTTTAATGGGGAAAAGGCAGTCCGCATACCTATCAGCAGGCTGCTCCTGAAAAAACAATAGACAATAACATCATTCGATTATGTTCACCGGTTCGAAGTTATCGACAGCCGGCCTCCTTGTGTTTCTACTATATCTTTTGTAGGATTATTCGGGAACGATCGCGCGGAGGGGCGATATGTTCGCGCTCCTTCACATGCTTCGAACATGCGTTCTTGCCACGAGGGCATCGTGGCAGTTTGGTGTGTCTCTCCAGGAGGGGGAAATGAAAAAGCTCACGAAGCAGCAGGAAACCATCGCATCTCTCAAGGATGATCCGCAGGGAATCGCGCGTTCTGCCGCCCAGGTATTCCGTCGGCTCACCGGCATCAAGAAGATCGACGCCACGGTCGTCTTCGGATCCGGGTGGGATCCGGCGGTACGACGGTTCGGTCGGGCCATCGTGGAGTTCCCGGCGATCCTGCTGCCGGGTTTCCTACCCCCGTCGGTCAAGGGTCACGCCGGCATGATCCGCGTGGTGCGTATCGGCACGAAGCTGGTCCTCGTGTTCCGCGGACGGAAACACAACTACGAGTTCCGCGACGGCGACGGCATGGATGCGGTCGTCCACTACGTCCGGGTCGCCCGCGCGCTCGGTTGCCGGACCTTCATCCACACGAACGCAGTCGGCGGATTGCGCCCTGGGCTCAAGGTGGGGCAGGCCGTCCTCATCCGTGACCACAACGACATCATCTCGCGTGTTCCCTCACCGCTTCAAGGGACGACGAAATTCCTCGAGTGCTCGCGGGTGTACAGCGCGCGGCTCAGGACGCTGTGCAAGAAGATCGACCCGTCGCTCACCGAAGGGATCATCGCACAGGTCGGCGGACCGCACTTCGAGACGCAGTCGGTCGCGGACTTCCTGCGAAGGAACGGCGTTGATGTCGTCGGCATGTCGATGATCCAGGAGGCGATCATCGCGCATGCCATGAAGATGGCGTTCCTGGGGATCTCCCTTGTCACCGATCCGGCCGGCGAGAAGATCACCCACGCGCAGGTCATGGCGGTCGTGAAACGTCGCGCACCGAAGCTCGGCGAACTCATCCGTCGCATCATCGAGCGGATGTAGCATCGCATCGCACTGTTCCAGGTTCGAAGCTCACGGCGACCCCGGTCGCCACCAACAAGGCCCCTCGCAGTTCAACGCGGGGGGCCTGTCATAAAGAGGGCATAAAACCCGACAGTATGGTATTATGGCCGACATGAATATCCACAAGCAAAAACGTTTGTTTTCCGGGGTCCTGCTCGCCCAGGCGACCGGCACGCCGTACAGCATCCAGGATATCGGCGGCTCGGTGGGCTTAGGCACCACCGACCTCAAGACGACCATCGTCAACATCGTCGCTTGGGCGCTCGGCGTGCTCGCGATCGTCACGGTCGTCATGATCATCGTGGGCGGGTTCCAATGGCTCACGTCGGCCGGCAGCGAGGAACGCGTCGAGCTCGCGAAAAAGACGATCTCATCGGCGGTGATCGGCATGATACTCGTGCTGCTCGCGTGGGCGATCGTGACGTTCGTCGTCGGTACGACGGTCAATGTGACCCAGTAGGGCTACCTGTGGATGCCTGGGCTTCGGTCGAATGCCCGCTCTGCGCATCCGACGTGCCGATCGGTGTGGACTACTATGCCATGAAGAAGGCGGCACAGGACGCGTGATTCGATCCCCGTGCTGGGAAACAAGCAGGAAGGAACGAGCATCTGACCGATTCGGCCTGGCGCCCTTCTCAGTATGTGCTCGATTTTTCCTTGAAAAAAGGCTCGGAATATCGTACACTACACCGCGCCTCCTCGTTTCGAACTTGGGCTCGTAGTCCCGACTCGCGTCGCGAGTCAAGGATCCACGATTTTGACCTCCGGTCAAAATCGGGACTCAGCCGGATTCGAGCCGCAGTCCGCGCAAAGACTAGCTTGTGAACTGCTTCGACGGGCGGGCAGCTGGTTGTCTGCTTTACTAACTAGTAACAGGTACTGAGCACAATTTACGGACGGTTAGCTCAGCTGGTAGAGCATTCGGTTTACATCCGAAGGGTCGCAGGTTCGAGTCCTGCACCGTCCACCAAACGATCCATCAATGACCTACGTATACGGATTCCTCATCATCGGCGTCGGCGTGCTCCTCATCATGAAGACCGAGTGGCTCGTCGAGAACTTCGGCAGGATCGACTGGGCCGAGCAGCACCTCGGCATGGAGGGCGGCACGCGCATCTTCTACAAGCTCTTCGGCGCGGGCATCATCCTCATCTCGTTCCTCATGATGATGGGCGTCTTCAACACGCCGCTCAACAAGATCTTCGGGAAGTCGTTCGAGAACATCAACTCCAACGTAAATTCACGGTAGCAGAGCGATTCGAGGATCCTCGACAATTCAGGTAAGTTCTTGAAAGAAGTGCGTCCAGCACCACTTTTGAAGGGCCATTAGCATAGTGGCAGTGCAGTCGGTTTGCATCCGACAGGCGGGAGTTCGATTCTCCCATGGTCCACCAAAAGTGGTGCTGGAAGGTGACCGGCCTGCCCCGTAAAGCGCAAAGCGCTTATACGGGGTTCGAGCCCGGTAGGGTCCACCATCGCCTACGCACTTCGTGCTACGGCGATCAAGATACGCCTTCGCTAAGGATTCGCTGGATAAACAGTTTAACTATTTGTGCGTGGTGTCCAGTCGCCGGAACGAAGTGAGAATGGAAAAGTAAAAATTGAGAATGCTCTTATTGCAAGTAGGTGCTTCTTAATTTTATGACGCTTGCGACTAAGATGCCGATAATTTCACCGATCTCCCTTTGAAGCCCGCCGATGTTATTATCCCGTTCATACTTTAGTTCGCAGGCGAGTCGCAACCAGAATCGAGTTTCTCTCGCCGATCGGAGGGCGATTTGCAGATATTGTGAAAACTGGCGTTTTGAGGACGCATCTTGACCCTCGGCGATATTTGCACCGACGGAAGTTGCGGAACGTATCAACTGATTGGCGATGATCCTTCCTTCCGGGGTTTTCCATAATTCACGGGCAAAAACCACGACGGATTTGCTGAATTGGTACGCCCGTTCATCGATCGGGGTTAATTGGGAGCTTTTCATTTAGAAGGGAGGGTTGAAAATTGAGAATTTGGAATTGAGAATTGAGAATGAGGAAATTGAGAAACGAAAATTGAGAAGTGAGAATTATTATTCAACCTTGGAATTTAATTATCAATTTTCAATTTGCAATTTTCAATTTGCAATTTTCACTTTTCAATTCTTACAACGGGCTTTTGATGCTCTTCA
>CAYGGS010000081.1:0-4765 GCA_964349545.1 uncultured Gammaproteobacteria bacterium | reverse complement strand
GTCGACGTCGATGGCGACGTGTTGACGTACGCCTGGAACTTCGGCGACGGCGGGACGAGCGACGTTACCACGCCGGTCCATGCGTACGCGACAGCCGGGACGTTCCCCGGCTCGCTCTCGGTATCGGACGGGAAGATGCCGACCGTCGTGACGTTCACCGTCACCGTGACCGCGGCCCCTGTCCCGGGCGCGAGCCCGTCCGCGCCGGCGGATGTCGTGGCTGCAAGCGCGCCATCGACCGGGAACGTGCTCATTTCGGAACTGCTGCCGAACCCGGATACGAACCAGGCCGAGTTCATAGAGCTTTACGCCCCCGATGCGGATGTCGATGCGTCCGACTGGACGCTGACCGACAAGGGAGGGACCGTGTATGCGCTGCCGAAAGGAACGGTCATCGTGCGCGGTTCGTACTACGTGGTCGACCGTACGAAGAGCAAGATCGCGCTGAACAACGACGGCGACAGCGTTGCGCTGAAGCGTCCCGATGGGACCGTTTCGGACGAGGTGACGTACGGCGCTGCAGAGAAGGGCTCGTCGTATGCAAAGGACGGGACTGCGTGGTCGTGGACCATCGTACCGACGCCCGGGGTCGCGAACGTGTTCAAGAAACTGAACCATGCGCCGAAGGCCGGGTTCAGCTGCGCTTCGGGCAAGCGCGTTGATGAGAAGGTCGACTGCACGGCAGCGGACTCCGAGGACCCCGACGGTGATGCGTTGTCGTATGCATGGGATTTCGGCGACAATGGTACGGGGAAGGATAAGACCGTAAGTCACGTGTATGCGAAGGACGGGTCATTTACGGTCCGCCTTACGGTAAGCGATCCCGATGGAATGTCCGATGTCGAGGAGCGTACCGTGACAATCAAACCGGCGTTAAGCACGGCGGCTGCATCGAAGACGAAAAGCAGCACCGCGAAGTCAAAGGTCGAGGGCGCAGCGGTCGTCACGTCCATCGCGGAAACGAAGGACGCAGCATCCGGAACGGAAGCGCTGCTCAACGGATGGGTCAGTTCTGCGCCGGGGACGCTCGGACAGAACCTGTTCTACCTGACCGACGGAACCTCCGGTATTGCGGTGCGCTCGACCGTGACCTTGCCGAAATTGAACATCGGCGATGCCGTGAAGGTGAAAGGCGACCGGCGGACACAGAGCGGCGAGGTCTACGTTCGCGTGACGGAAAAGGACGGCATTACCGTGACCGGCGGGTCGCGCGAGGTCGTACCGGAGGTCGTTCAGGCGTCGGCGATCGACAGCGACGCAGTCGGCACGCTCGTGACGGTGACCGGCGATATCACGGCCTTGAGCGGCGGGAAGTACACGGTCGATGACGGGTCGGGCGAGGTATCGGTCTACATCAAGACGACCACCGGGTTCAAGAAACCCGCGCTCCATGCCGGCGACAAGGTGACCGTGACGGGTATCGTCAGCATGACGTCGGGCGGCATCCGGCTGCTGCCGCGGATCCTCGATGACATCCGCGTCAATGTACCCGCGATCGTTCCGACCGAGAACATCGTGACCATACCGTCCGTGCGCAAGCCGTCGTGGTGGATGTACGCACTGGTCGCGGGTGGCGTACTGTTCGGGGTCGGGTTCGGACTATGGAAGAAACAGAACGTACCCGCGGCGTAAGCAGCGGGTGGGGGAAGGGCGCGAACCGCGACTGCGGTCCGCGCCCCCTGTGTGACATTCTCCTTGTCATGAACTAGCGCAGCCCGAGCTCCTGCAGGGCGTCGCGGTAGCCAGCGAGTCCGAAGAGACGCGAGATGCTCAGGCCGTGGTAGCTTGCATGGGCGTAGGCGGTGAACAGGGGAGCGCAGGACTCGACGACCAGCTTCGGTGCGAGGATCCTCCCGGCCTCTTCGGACATCGGCACGCTGTCGGTCACGACGATCCGGTCGATCGGAGCATCGAGGAGCCGGTGGGCCGCCTCAGCGTCAGGGATGACCCCGTGGGTGATGAAGAGCGTGAACGATTTGGGATGATGGCGTTCACGGACGGCGCTGCTGACCATGAACGCGGTTTCGCCGCTGGCGCTCATGTCGTCGAATCCATAGACGTCCGTCTCTTCGATGTGGCCATCCGATGCGAGGAGCACGCCCTCGATACCGACGGACGAGGTTCCATCCTTGTCTGCGAAGCAGTAGCGGACCGTATGCCCGGCGCCTCGGAGCCTCCGGCAGGCCGACCGTACGGGTTTCACGTAGCCGGTGTCCATTGCCATGAGCGTAGCGTTCTCGAGACGACCCTCATCCCTCAGCAGCCAGTCGAGCCGGAGCTCGCGGCTGTAGAGGTGGTCCACGGCGAGGTGGTGATCGCCGTAGGCTTCGAGCAGTGCCGGAGTCACTTCCGAATGGCAGTCGAAGACAGCGATCTCGTCGAAGTGCTTGGCGTGCAGTTTTGCCGGGATCTTGACCGTAATGGCGGAACGCGGTTGATCGTGCCGGTCCTGCCGCGAGTATGGGTAGTAGGTGAAGATGCCGGTGATGCGGCGCGGCGATGCGCGGCGGATGATGTCCGCCTGGATGATCGGGACGATGAAGTTCCGGTCGGGTTGCTGCATGCTGGTCACAATCACCGCATGCTTGTTCCGGAAGTTACCGGCCGGGCCGTTCCTCGGTTCATGGTCACGATGGCTCTCGATGTCGCATGGCGTGAGGTTCACGCCGAGATTGCGGGCGATCGTCCGTGCGAGGCCGGAATTCCCACCGCCGTTCACCAGGGCGAGGTCGGGGTACTCATGGAGCGTCATTGCACACCTCTCTTGCGCCGAAACGACCGACGCCGCATGGGGTAGGGCGTTGTCTCCATTAAGGAGAAATGTCGACGAGCTCTGTTGTTCTTTGTTTCGGCTGCACCTTATCCCTTTGCTGCGAATACGTCAAATGTCGAAGCAAATCGTCCTATATGGCGTCTATGATAGAATGAAAATATGAAATGGTATGCGATCAGCGGTTCCTGGAGGGTGACGAATAGACAGGTAGAAAGAGACGTCCGTTCGGCAGTGCGAAAGATCATCGAACGCGGCGGCGGGATCGTGTCCGGCGGAGCGGTCAACGTCGATTTTTTCGCGACCGATGAAGCGTTTCGGATCGATCCTGCCGCACGACACGTCAAGGTGTTTTTACCCACAACGCTCCTGTTATATGCAGCGCATTATCGGAAGCGGGCGAACGAAGGGGTCATCACGAAACGTCAGGCCGAAGACCTGATAGTACAACTCGAAACGATCCAGCGATCAAATCCCGGTGCGTTGATCGAGGATGCGCGCAACACCGTCATCGACCGCACAACGTATTTCCAGCGCAATACCCAGATCGTGGAGGCAGCTGATGAGCTGATAGCGTTTCAAGTGAACAAGAGCGAAGGCGTTCAGGATGCCATCGATAAAGCACAAGCCCTCGGAAAGCCGGTCTCACTTCGTTCGTACAGTATCTAATTCGAAAGTGGGCCAAGCCCAGTACTGCGGTGTTGTTGTTCGTGGTACCATATAAGCATGGTGACGCACCGAAAAAAACTCGTAATTGTCGACCCCGTACAACGACTCGCAACGCTCGTCGTTTACGGGGCAGGTGGAAATGCTTCACTCCTATGACTTCGCAAAGAAAAAAGTTGGTGATTGTCGATGGGAATGCTTTAATCCACCGGAGCTTTCATGCGCTCCCGCCGCTCACGAAGAAGGACGGTACGCCCATCAACGCCGTGTACGGTTTTACGACCATTCTTTTGAAGATGTTCAAGGAGCTGAAGCCGACGCATGTCGTCGTGTGTTTCGACCGGAAGGAGAAGACCTTCCGGCATGAGGAGTACGAGGCGTACAAGGCGACGCGGGTAAAGGCGCCGGACGAGCTCTATGCGCAGATCCCGCTCGTGAAGCAGCTCGTCGAGAGCTTCAACATCCCCATCTTCGAGAAGGCGGGTTTCGAAGCGGACGACCTCATCGGTACCATCACGAAGGAAGCGAAGGGCGTGACAAAGGTCATCGTCACTGGCGACATGGACACGCTGCAGCTCGTCGACGATGACACGTCCGTCTACACGTTGAAAAAAGGTCTTGGCGAGACGATGTCCTATGACGTCGAGGCCGTAAAGGAGCGGTACGGAATCACGCCCGACCAACTCATCGACTACAAGGCGCTCCGCGGCGACCCGTCCGACAACATCCCGGGTGTGAAGGGGATCGGCGAGAAGACCGCGTCGGAACTACTGCAAGAGTTCGGTTCGGTCGAGAAATTGTATGAAGCTTTGGAAAAGACATCACCGAAGATCGAAAAGATCTCCGCGAGCGTGCGTGAGAAGTTGACACAGGGAAAAAAGGAAGCGTTCCTGTCGAAGCGGCTCGCGACGATCATTCGCGACGTGCCGGTCGAGTTCTCGCTGGATGACGCCGCCCGGAAACACTACGACCGTTCGAAGGTCGCGACGCTGTTCCGCGATCTCGAGTTCACGTCGCTCCTGAACAAGCTGCCGGACGACGCCGCAGAGGATAATGAAAAGGAAACACCGTCGAAGAAGGCTGCTGCAGTCCAGACGCTTCTGCTTGATACAGCACCGCCATCAAAACCTGGCCACGACTATACATTGATCGCCGATAAAAAGTCATTTGATGTATTTGTGAAATTGTTGAAGGAACAAAAATCCTTCACATTCGATACGGAGACCACGAGTCTCGATCCGCTTACGGCGAAATTACTGGGCATCAGTTTTTCATGGGAAGAAGGTAAAGCTTTTTTCGTGTCGGTGCAGAAGGGATGGCTCAAGGAGC
>CAYGGS010000080.1:0-4782 GCA_964349545.1 uncultured Gammaproteobacteria bacterium | reverse complement strand
GGGGATCGGCCCCGCCGGTCCGGGCAATGCCATCACCTCGGCGAAGACGCCGGTCATGGACGGTCTCATAAAGGATTGTCCGTACACCACGCTTCGCGCCTCCGGCAGCGACGTAGGGCTGCCGAAGGATCAGGAGGGCAATTCCGAGGCCGGTCATATGAACATCGGCGCCGGAAGGGTCGTCGAGCAGGACGCGGTCCGGATCTCGAGGAGCATCAACGAGGGTCGCTTCTTCAAGAACGCGGCGTTCATGGCAGCGATCCACCACGTGCTCAAATACCGGTCGCAACTGCACCTCATGGGGCTGCTGACCGGGAAGCAGAGCGGGCATGCCGATACCGACCACCTCCTCGCCCTGCTCGCCATTGCACGGCAACACCGCATACGGTCGATCGTCCTGCATCTCTTCACCGACGGACGCGATTCACCGCCGCACCAGGGGATCCATTTCCTGCGTGCGCTCGAGAAGCGTCTCAAGCCGAACGAACGCATCGGGACGATCGACGGTCGGTTGTACGCGATGGACCGGAAGAAGGAGTGGAAACGGATCCAGCGCACCTACGACGCCCTCGTCAGGGGTATCGGCCGCCATGCAGAGACCGCCGAACGCGCCATCCTCGAATCCTATGAACGTGGAGAATCGGATGAGTTCATCGAACCGACCGTCATCGGGTCGGCGACGAAGAACCGGATCCGGTCGAACGACTCCATCATCTTCTACAACCTCCGGTCTGACCGCGCCCGCGAGCTGACGAAGGCCTTCGTACAGAAGGATTTCAACAGGCTGAATCGCGGTGCCTTCAGGCGCATCCACGCCCCGAAGAACCTGGTGTTCGTCGCGATGACGGATTTCGGGCCGGACCTCCGCGACATCTACACGGCGTTCCCGTCGGTCGACATCTATAACTCGCTGCCGATGGCGCTCCGCCGGTACAAGCAACTGTACATCGCCGAGTCCGAGAAATTCGCGCATGTCACCTTTTTCCTGAACGGTGGATACGACCGTCCGGTCGCGGGTGAAGACCGCGTCCTGGTGCCCTCGCCGGACGTCCCCTCATACGACGCAGCTCCGGAGATGAGCGCGCGGAAGATCGCCGATGCCGTCATCGCGGACCTTGCAGCGAAGCGGCACGACATCATCGTGCTCAATTTCGCCAATCCGGACATGGTCGCGCATACGGGGAACCTCGCCGCAACGATCAAGGCCGTCGAAACGGCGGATCGGTGTCTCGGCCGCATCGTTCAAGCGGTACAGCGACGGAAAGGAACGATGGTCATCACGGCCGACCATGGGAATGCCGAAGGGCTTTTCGGCGCCGACGGGAAGAGCGTCGATACGGAACATTCGACCAATCCCGTACCGTTCATCATCGTCACACCGCGGCGCAGTACCGTTGCGTTGCGGAAGGACGGACGTCTTGCCGATGTCAGCCCGACCATCCTCGACGTGCTCGGTATCCAGAAGCCGGTCGTCATGACCGGTACCAGTCTCATCATCCACCGCCATGCCGCTTAAGTACCGGCCACTTGTGCTCCTCGTCCTCGACGGTTGGGGCGTCGCCCCGAAGAACCGCGGGAACGCGATCATGCTCGCGAAGACGCCGACCTGGGATTCGCTCCTCACGAACTATCCGTGCGTGACGCTGCAGGCCTCGGGCGAATCGGTCGGACTCCCCTGGGGTGAGATGGGGAATTCCGAGGTCGGACACATGAACATCGGCGCGGGCAAGATCATCTATCGCGACCTAACGCGCATCAACCGTGCCATCTTAGACGGCAGTTTTTTCGAGAAGCAGGCCTTCAAGGAGGCGTCGGCCCACCTCCGCGGGACGAAGGGACGGCTGCACCTCGTCGGACTGATGAGCTCGGGCGGCATCCATAGCTTCAACGAGCACTCGTACGCCTTGATCGAACTGGCCGCCAAGGAAGGGATCCGCGACGTGTTCCTGCACGTGATCCTCGACGGACGCGACACGCCGCACAACAGCGGCGAAACGTTCGTCGCGAAGCTCGAGGCGAAGATGAAGAACATGAAGGTGGGACAGATCGCAACGATCGCCGGCCGGTTCTGGGCGATGGACCGCGACAACCACTGGGACCGCATTCAGAAGGCGTATCGCGCCATTGCCGAAGGGGTATCTGACGAGACGTACCAGGACCCGCTCGGTGCCATCCGCGCATCGTATGCGCGCGGCGTCTACGATGAGGAGCTCGTCCCGACGGTCATCACGAACGCGGGCGGTACACCGCGCGGGACCGTGAAGGACGGCGACAGCATCATCTACTTCAATTTCCGGTCCGATCGGGCGCGCGAATCGACCAAGGCGTTCGTGCTGCCCGGGTTCTCGAAGTTCGAACGGCCGCAGATCGCCAACCTTTTTTTCGTGACGATGACGGAATACGAGCAGAACCTGCCAGTGACCGTCGCGTTCCCGCCGGAGATCGTTTCCGTTCCGCTCGCGAAGGTCTTCAGCGATGTCGGCGAGCAGCAGCTGCATGCGGCCGAGACGGAGAAGTACGCTCACGTGACGTTCTTCTTCAATGGCGGCAAGGAGGAACCGTTCGCCGGGGAAACGAGGATACTCGTACCGTCCCCGTCGGTGTCCAGCTACGACCAGAAACCGGACATGAGCGTTCGGGAGATCACGGATCGCGTCGTGAAGGAGATTGCCGCCGGGACCTATGGGTTCATCGTCCTGAACTTCGCCAACGCCGACATGGTCGGTCATACCGGGAACATCGTGGCGACGATCAAGGCGATCGAGACGATCGATACGCAGCTCGAGCGCATCGTATCGGCGACGCTCGCGGCCGGCGGCGTGGTCGCGGTCACCGCTGACCATGGGAACGCGGAGGAAAAGCTGCACCTGACCACCGGTTTCATCAACAAGGAGCACACGTCGAATCCCGTGCCGTTCCTGCTCGTCGCTAAGGACCGTGAAGGCCGCGGCCGGGAATCATCGGACCTGTCTTCGCTGACGCCGAGCGGCATGCTTTCGGACATCGCGCCGACGCTGCTCGAGCTCGAGGGGCTCCCGATCCCGCCCGAGATGACCGGCAGGAGTTTCCTGAAACTTCTCTAGCGTTCATGGTCGATCAGGACAACGGGCAATGGACGAGGCCGTGATACAACTCGGACTGGTGGCGCTCGTCGGATTCATCCTTCCGATCGTGCCGGTGTTTCCTATCCGCCTCGCACTGCTGATCCCTGTGGTGGCCGCTACGGTGAACCCGTTGCTGGTCGTGTTCGCCGCGTCGGTCGGCTCGAGCGTGGGGACGTTGCCGCTGTATGCGGTCACCCGGGAGGCGAACGATCTCGCGACCGTGAAGCGATGGCTCTCGCATCACTGGATGCGCAAGCTCGTCTCGGCCCTTGAGGGCAGGATGTTCGCATGTATCCTTTTGTTCGCGCTCCTTCCGCTGCCCGATCAGCTCATGAGCGTCATGAGCGGTTTTAAGGGGTATCCTGCGTGGAAAATGACGCTCGGTTTCTTCATAGGACGGCTTCCGTACTATGCGTTGCTGGCGTTCTTCGGCGTCCGGTTCAGTGAAACGATCAATGGGGTATCTCGCGTGCTCTTCACTGCGTTCGGAATGTGATGGCGTATGAAAACGATTGCGGTGCACCGTTCTTACCGGTATACTGAACAGAGGATCACCGCAGTTTTTACATCCGTGCGTATGAAGGGTATCGAATGACCAAGCGTTGGAAGATCAAGCCGAAGGTACCGAGCGCCGTGCTCGAGAGATTTCCCGAGATGGACCCGATCCTCACGCAGCTTCTGCATGCGCGAGGTATGTCGGACCAGCGGTCGGTCGACGTGTTCCTTGAGCCTGACTATTCGCGCGATGTGCACGATCCATTTCTTTTTACCGGAATGCAGGTGGCGGTCGAGCGGATCACGCGTGCTATCGCCGACGGGCAGAAGATCGTCGTCTATGGCGACTACGACGCGGACGGCGTATGCGCGTCCGCCGTGCTCGTCGAAACGTTCAGGGCCCTCGGCGGGAACGTCGACGTCTATATCCCGTTCCGGGAGACGGAGGGATACGGTCTTAACATGGCCGCGGTCGATGAGATGCACGCTAACGGCACGACGCTCATCGTGACGGTCGACTGCGGTACGACGAACGCCGCTGAGGTCGCGCACGCTCACGAGCTCGGCATCGATGTCATCATCACCGATCATCATGACGAACCCGTGGAGATGCCGTATCCCGTCGCGTTCATCAACCCCGGGCTTGCCCGTGAAACGTACCCGGAGAATCATCTCTGCGGCGCCGGTGTCGCGTACAAGGTCGCCTCCGCGTTGCTGGTTCATACCTCGTATGGTGCGAAGTTGGGAATGTCGGCATTACCGGCGGGATGGGAAAAGTGGCTTCTCGACCTTGTGGCGATCGCCACGGTGACCGATATGGTGCCGATGCTCGGCGAGAACCGCGTACTGACGTCATTCGGGATTTCCGTACTGAAGAAGGGGAGACGTATCGGTCTGCGCGAGCTGTTCACGGGGATGCGCAGTACGCTCGAGGACACCGACGAGGAGGTCATCGGGTTTCAGATCGGCCCGCGCCTCAATGCCGCTGGCAGGTTGCAGCACGCGTCGACCGCGTTCGAACTTCTCACGACGACCGACCACAAAGAGGCGTCTCGTCTCGCAGCGGAGCTGTCACAGAGGAACACCGAGCGTCAGCGTATCACCGAGTCGATCGTGAAGGAAGCGCTGCAGCAGGTCGGCGATGTGCCGACCGGTGCGCTGCTGTGCGCGGTCGGTTCGGAGT
>CAYGGS010000079.1:0-4937 GCA_964349545.1 uncultured Gammaproteobacteria bacterium | reverse complement strand
TCCTCATGCCGATCGAGGATATCTTCTCGATCGAAGGCCGCGGCACGGTCGTGACGGGCCGTATCGAGCGCGGTACCGTCAAGCTCAACGACGAGGCCGAGATCATCGGTATCCACGACACCACGAAGACCGTCGTGACCGGCATCGAGATGTTCAACAAGCAGCTCGACCAGGGTATCGCCGGCGACAACGCAGGATTGCTGCTCCGCGGTACGAAGAAGGAGGACGTCGAGCGCGGTCAGGTGCTCGCGAAACCCGGTTCGGTCACGCCGCACACGGAGTTCGAGGCCGAGATCTACATCCTGAGCAAGGAAGAGGGCGGCCGCCACACCCCGTTCTTCAAGGGCTACAAGCCGCAGTTCTACATCCGCACGACCGACATCACGGGCGAGGTCGAACTTCCCGCGAACACCGAGATGGTCATGCCGGGCGACACCGTGTCCCTGAAGGTCAAGCTCATCGCCCCGGTCGCGCTCGAGGAGAAGCAGCGGTTCGCGATCCGCGAGGGCGGGCACACCGTCGGTGCCGGCGCCGTCACGAAGATCAGCAAGTAACCGCGCCCCCACCTCACACCCAACGCTCTTTACACGACCATGGCAGAACAGGAACTCAAGACCGATACGAAGCCGACGCCAGAGGAGGAGGTCCACCAGCGCGTCAGGATCAAGATCCGCGCGTACGACCACAAGATCATCGACCAGTCCACGAAGACCATCCTCGACACGGCCGAGCGGACCGGTGCGACCGTGAAGGGTCCGGTGCCGCTCCCGACGGAGAAGTCGAAGTTCACGGTCATCCGTTCGCCGTTCGTGCACAAGAATTCCCGCGAGCAGTACGAGATGCGGGTACACAAACGTCTGATCGACATCGTCGATCCGACCCCGAAGACCATAGAGGCCCTCACGAACCTGAGCCTCCCGGCCGGAGTTGACATCGAGATCAAGATGTAGTAGCGTGGGTACGTACTAGACATTCATCACAATTCGATCAACTGCAAGTAGGTTCTCGGGCTGACAATACTGTACCTGAAGCGGTAAGCCCGGAGATAACGATTTGTCAGCTCTTGAACGAGCCGCGAGATCCCGCTGCGCTCCTAGACAGACTGGCAGCACCAAGGAACTCGCGTTTTCGTGTAGTGGATTTATCCCCCAACGACCCAATGCATTTCATCATCGCCAAGAAGATCGGTATGACCAGGCGGTTCCGTGACGACGGTACCGTGGTCCCCGCGACCCTGCTGCAGGCGGGTCCGTGCACCGTGACGAAGGTCATGACGAAGGATACCGACGGCTACCGGGCGGTTCAGGTCGGGTTCGGTTCAACCCGGAGCACGAAGAAGACGCAGAAAAAGGCATGGGACACGCTCGGTTCGTTCGCGATGGTCGCCGAGTTCAGGACCGAGGACGCACCGGAACGAGGGAGCGTGATCGATGCGTCGACGTTCGCCCCGGGCGAGCTGGTCAAGGTGACCGGCACGTCGAAGGGAAAAGGGTTCCAGGGCGTCGTGAAGCGACATAACTTCAAGGGCGGTCCGGCGAGCCATGGCCATAAGGACAACCTCCGCATGCCCGGTTCGATCGGCGCGACGTTCCCGCAGCACGTGATGAAGGGTACGCGCATGGCCGGCCGCATGGGCGGCGAGCGCGTCTCGGTGAAGAACCTCGAGGTCGTTGAGGTGGTCCCGGACCGGCACCTGCTCCTCGTGAAGGGCGCCGTTCCTGGTCCGCGCAACGGATATCTCCTCATCCAATCAGCGTAACGACCTATGCCACGCGTGAAGCTCTACAACCAGGAAGGCAAGGAGGTCGGTACGAAGGACCTGCCGGCGAGGATCTTCGGCGTGACGCCGAACCCCGTCGCGGTCGAGCGTGCCGTGGTCACGCAGCGCGCGAACGCCCGTGTCGCGATCGCGCACACGAAGACCCGCGCCGAGGTCCGCGGCGGCGGCAAGAAACCCTGGAAGCAGAAGGGGACCGGCCGGGCGCGTCATGGTTCGTCCCGTTCGCCGATCTGGAAGGGCGGCGGCGTGACGTTCGGCCCGCGCAAGGACAGGAATTTCAGCATGAAGATGAACAAGAAGGAACGGCAGCGCGCGCTGTTCATGACGTTGTCGGACAAGGTCGTGAACGGCAACCTCCTGGTGCTCGACGCACTCGAGGTCGCCGCGATAAAGACGAAGCCGTTCGTCGGCATGCTGAAGAAACTGCCCGTGAAGAACACCGTACTGCTCGTCATCCCGTCGAAGAACGAGACGCTTGAGCGGTCCGCCCGGAACGTCCCCGGTGTGACCGTGATCCGAGCCGACAGCCTGAACGTGATCGACGTGCTGAACCACCTGTCGATCGTCATGCCCGAGCAGTCGATCGAAGTGATCGAGAAGACCTTTCTCACCGGCATGAAGGAGAAGAAGTAGCATGGGTATTTTCGACCGTTTCAAATCGGCGAAGGAGCAGATCGGCCTGGACAAGAAGCCGAAGCATATTGTGACGAAGGGCGCGGCAAAGGCGGCGAAGGAGAAGGCCGAGGACAAGAAGAGACAGCAATTCGCCGCGGTTCCGTCCGCTGGCGCTGCCGTCAGGAAAGAGGAGGCGAGGGACGACGCAAAGCCGAAATCAGCCGAACCGAAGAAGCAGACGGTCAGGCGCAGCGAAGATACCGGCAGCGCTTACCGCGTCCTCATCCGCGCGCTGGTCTCCGAAAAGGCGACCGCGCAGGCCGCCGACAACCAGTACTCGTTCGTCGTCGCGGCGACATCGAACAAGGTCGAGATCGCTCGCGCCATCCAATCACTCTACGGCGTCCGGCCGCAGAAGGTCAACATCCTCAATTACCGCGGCAAGCAGGTACGCTACGGCAAAACGCAGGGCCGCACGAAAAGCTGGAAGAAGGCCGTCATCACCCTGCAGCCGGGACAGAAACTGGACACGTCACGAAGCTAACCATGGGAATCCGCATCTACAAACCGACCAGCCCTGGACGGAGGAAATCCTCGGTCAGCACGTTCGAGGAGCTCACGAAGCATGGGCCGGAAAAGTCGCTCACGGTCATCCTGAAGAACCAGGCCGGCCGCAACATGTACGGGAAGATCTCCGTGCGGCACCAGGGCGGCGGTCACAAGCGTTTCTATCGGATCATCGATTTCAAGCAGAACCGCCTCGACGTGCCGGCGAAGGTGCTGTCCGTCGAGTACGACCCGAACCGTTCCTCGCGCATTTCGTTGCTGCAGTATCCTGACGGCGAGAAGCGGTACATCCTCTGGCCGGTCGACTTGAAGGTGGGCATGAGCGTCATATCGTCGAACGGTCCGGTCCCGATCCAGGTGGCGAACCGAACAGCGTTGAAGCACATTCCGGTCGGCATGCTGGTGCACAGTGTTGAGCTCTCGCCCGGCAAGGGCGGGGAGATCGTCCGCTCAGCGGGCGCCGGTGCGGCCATCATGGGGGTCGAGGGCGAGTATGCCCAGCTCAAGCTACCCTCGGGAGAGATTCGGCTCGTGTCGAAGGAATCACGGGCCACGATCGGCCAGATCGGCAACGTCGACCATATGAACGTGCGACTCGGCAAAGCCGGACGAAAGCGCCATCGTGGCATCCGTCCGAGCGTCCGCGGCAAGGCGATGAACCCGGTCGACCACCCGCACGGCGGCGGCGAGGGCGTCAATCCGATCGGACTCAAGTACCCGAAGACGCCGTGGGGCAAGCACGCACTCGGCGTAAAAACCCGTCGTAAGCACCGCCAATCCGACAGATTCATCGTTCAGAGAAGGAAGCATTAATTTATGTCACGTAGTCTCAAAAAAGGACCGTTCACTGAACCGAAGTTGCTGAAGAAGCTCATGAAGCACAAGCCGGGCGACCGCACCGTCGTGAACACATGGTCGCGCGATTCCGTCATCACTCCCGAGATGGTAGGCTACACCATCGGCGTCCATAACGGCCGCGTGCACCTGCCGGTCTTCGTGGTCGAGAACATGGTCGGCCACAAGCCCGGCGAGTTCTCACCGACCAGGAAGTTCGTGAAGCACGGCGGCAAGATCCAGCGCGAAGCCGAGGCAGCCGTCGCACAGGCCGCATCGGCCGCCGTCAAGACCGCTCAGGCACCGAAGGCAACCACCTAACCCCCTATGGACGTCATCGCAAAGCTCCGCTATTTCCGCGTCAGTCCCCGCAAGGTCCGCCTGGTGCTCGGCCTGGTTCGAGGCCAGCACGTGCTCGCGGCCGAGCAGCAGCTCATGAACCTGCCGAAGCGATCGAGCCTTCCGATCCTGAAACTGATGAGGTCGGCCGTGGCGAACGCGGAGCATAATTTCAAGCTCGACCCGAAGGCGTTGTTCATAAAGAAGGCGTTCGCAGATGAAGGACCGAAGCTCAAGCGCTTCACGCCGCGGGCGATGGGCCGGGCAACGCCGGTCTTGAAACGGATGTCGCATGTGACCCTCGTGCTTGCACCGGTCACCGAGATGGGCGTCAAGAAGCATGCCGACGCGAAGCACGCTGTCGTACCGACGACGAAACAAGCAGGTGATTCTAAGAGCGTCGTAACAGCGGTCCCGGCTCAGAAGAAACTTTCAAATAAGAAGTCAACAGCGAAGAAACCTGCGGTAATCCCGAAGGAGCATAAGAAATAGTATGGGCCAGAAAGTACATCCGATCGCATTCAGGCTCGGCGTGAACCGTCCATGGAACGCGAAATGGTTCGCGCGTCAGAACTACAGCGGTCTTCTTCGTGAGGACATCGAGGTTAGGACGTTCCTCAAGAAGAAGCTCCGCGACGCCGGGCTCGCCAGTATCGAGATCGAACGCGCGAGCAACAGCGTGATCATCACCCTCCTGACCTCCCGTCCGGGCATGGTGATCGGCCGCGGCGGCGCGGGCGTCGAGCAGTTGAAGAACGAGATCGCGCGGATCATCGGCAAGGGCAAGCGCAAGGTGGACGTC
>CAYGGS010000078.1:0-4941 GCA_964349545.1 uncultured Gammaproteobacteria bacterium | reverse complement strand
CGTCGCCGGGTCCGCCTGCACGTTGAAACCCAGCGTCTTCAGTGCCCTGAAGGCATTGGTCATCCCACACCCGTGCAGCGGCGAGTACACGATCGAGATATCGCGCGCCGTCGAGAGCGACACCGCCGTACAGGCTTTGATATACGCATCATCGACGGCCGGTCCGATCACGGACACAAGCCCGGCCTTCTCCGCGTCGTCGTACGAGATGCTCTTGATCGAGGTGACCTGTTGCGTGACCTCGTTCACGAGCGCTTCGTCGTCCGGCGGGATGAGCTGACCGCCAAATTCGTCAAACACCTTCTTACCGTTGTGCTCCGGCGGGTTATGGCTCGCGCTGAACATGGCTCCCGCGACCGCGTGCAGGTGGCGGATGGCGAACGAGAGCTCAGGCGTCGTCCTGACGCCGTCGAACATAGAGACCTTGATGCCGTTCGCGGCATACACCTCGAGCGCGGCGACCGCGAGGTCACGGCAGTTGAGGTTCCTGACCGGATTCGGTAGCGCATCGTCAAAGAACCTGTTCGAGAAGAACTGACGCACGTCGAAGGCGAGTACGATGCCGCGGGACCCGGCGTCATCGCCGTACTGCTTCTTCAGGTACTGCGAGTGGCCCTGTGCGGATGCCCTGATGGTCCACGGGTTGATCCGGTTCGGCCCGATGCCGACCTCGCCCCGGCGGCCGCCGGTCCCGAACGGGATGATCTGGTAGAACGAGTCGAGCAAGTAGTCCCAGGCGCCGGAAGTGATGAGATGTACGAGCTGCGGACGGTACGGCTCGCACGCCGGATCGGTGAGCCATTCACGGATGTACTTCTTTGCGGCATCCTTGTACTGATCGCCGACCTTCTGCGACTCGAAACCGGTTTCGACCTTCGACATCAGCTTCTCGATGTCGAGCGCTTCGCTCCCTGTCTGATTGCGTGCGTTCATAATTTTACGTACATAATAAATTGACGACCTACACGAAGTATACCATAGGATACCGCTGCGCAGAATCGCATCCCTACACGCGTTGCCGATACTGTAACGCCTCGGCGAGAGGTAGTATCATGAATGCTGAATGATGGTTCTCGTATGCTTGATCAGTCCATTGAGCAATTTGTGCGTGACTATGGAATCTTCATAAAGCTCCTTAAATGTCAGCTCGGTAATATACCCAAGATCCCTCGAAACCATGAGTTGGTTCTGCAGTTCGGTGAGAGAGCCAAGCGCCATATGGTAGAACTGTGCTTTTTCCCGATACGATCTACGACTGAATCCTTCTGCGATGTTCGATGTCACCGATACAACCGAACGCCTCATTTGACTCGTTAATCCATACATCTCGTCATGAGGAAATGTGCGTGTTTCTTTATACAAACGAATAGCCAACGAGTAACCTCGCTTCCATGCAGTAAGGTCGGTGAACGTAACGATCTTCATTTTCCCATCATTCATACCCCATGATCCATAATTCATAACCCAATATTCTCCACTATCCCGTCCTCTGTCGGTATTGCAATGCTTCAGCAACATGCACGGTCGTTATTGCATCGCTCCCCCCGAGATCGGCGATCGTCCGCGCCACCTTCAATACGCGATGGTACGCGCGGCCTGACAGCTGCAGCGCGTCCGACGCCGATACGAGCAGGTCCTTCGTCGGACCGTCGAGCATACAGAATCGCGCGATATCCTTGATGCCCATTTCCGCGTTCACCATGATGCCGCCCTCACCGAACCGGGCGGACTGGATGCTCCGTGCGTTCACGATGCGCGTGCGGATGCTGTCTGACGGTTCCGCTGTCGTACCGTTCGTGAACTCGGCGTTCGGCTGCCGCGGAACGAGGCAGTGCAGGTCGATACGGTCGAGCAACGGTCCGGAGACGCGGCGCCGGTACCGGTCGAGCTGGAACGGCGTACAGCGGCAGGTGATCTTCGGGTCGCCGGCGTACCCGCACGGGCACGGGTTCTGGCTCGCGACGAGCATGAACCGCGACGGGAACGTGACGCTCTGCATAGCGCGGCTCACGTGGATCACGCCGTCCTCGAGCGGCTGGCGGAGCGATTCGAGCACGATGCGCGGGAACTCCGGGAACTCATCAAGGAACAGGACGCCGCGGTGCGCGAGCGTGATCTCGCCGGGTTTCGGGTTCGTTCCGCCGCCGACGATCGCCGCGGACGAGGCCGTGTGGTGCGGGCAGCGGAACGGCCGCTCCCTGATCAACGGCGTATCCGGATCGAGCAGGCCGGCGACACTGTAGATGCGCGTAACCTCCAGCGATTCGCGTTCGTCCATCGGCGGCAATATGCCGGAAAAGGCCTTTGCAAGCAGGGTCTTTCCAGATCCTGGTGGACCGGTCAGCAGCACATTATGCCCGCCGGCAGCGGCAATTTCAAGACAACGCTTTGCTTGCTGCTGGCCGACGACGTCCTTCGTATCGATGTGCCACCGCGGTTCCTGTGCCAGCATTTCCGTCGCGCGGTGCTCGGGGCATTTCTTCCTTCCGCGAACATGCTTCAAAATTTCATGCAGTGTCGATGCGGCGTATACCGTGACGTTCTTCACGAGCGCCGCCTCTGCCGCGTTGGCCGCCGGCACGATGAAGTTCCGGATACCACGGT
Source organism: uncultured Gammaproteobacteria bacterium (assembly GCA_964349545.1). Lineage (GTDB taxonomy): Bacteria > Patescibacteriota > Patescibacteriia > SBBC01 > SBBC01 > CAINXF01. The sequence goes on along the minus strand of CAYGGS010000078.1, from coordinate 2,337 downwards.
CGCGCAAGCTCGACACGATCGGCAAGACACCGCTGGTTGGCCGCACCTCACCCTCGAGCGAAAGCTCACCAAGTATGCACACAGTTCCATCAGCGACTGGCAATCGTTCCCTCGCGCCGATGACCGCAAGTGCGATCGCGCAATCGAACCCGGAACCTTCCTTGCGCACGTCGGCCGGCGCAAGGTTCACGGTGATGCGCTGCAACGGAAAATCAACACCGGGCGTGTTCCTGATAGCCGAGCGCATGCGCTCCTGCGCCTCGGACACGGCGGTATCGGGGAGACCGACGATGAACGTACGGGGGAACCCTCCGGCGATGTCGGCTTCGACCGTTACGGGTACGGCATCGATGCCGATGACGGCTGCGGTGATGATCCGTTGTATCACAATGCGGCGGCTCTGCGCCGCCGATGTCCGTCACCAGAATACCTCACAACCTACAACCTGTCAACCTGTTGTATACTCCTGAACACAAAACGTGTTCACATAGAATCCGTGGTTCTGTGACTTCGGATCGGCAGCAACAGGAGCACGAGCGGAACGATGATCATCGCATCAGCGAGATTGAAGACGGGGAACCAGTTACCGAGACTGAGGTAGTCGACCACGAACCCATGCTGCAACCGGTCGAGGTAATTGCTCGCGGCGCCCATGACCGCAACAACGAGCAACGATGATCTTGTAAAGTCACGCGCACGGAAAAGCTGGACCGCGAAGTAGACGAACACCAGGCACACGACAGGGATAACGGCCAACGAGAGCGCTTTCGGGAACGAGATGCTGAACGCGATCGCCGGATTCTGGAACAGCTCGAATCGCACGCCGCCGTTCATCGGACCGAGCGTCATCCCGTTCAGAGCGAGGTACTTTAACATACGGTCGATGACGAAGCAGACCGTTCCGATACCCATGATCACGACTGCGGCTGACGAACTTTTCATACCTGGAGCGTACAGAAAAAATCGCGCAAAAGGAAGAGGCGCATTAAGCGCCCCTTCCCGTAATAACGGGAAAAATAATTTAAGGCATAATGCGCCCCATAACTCCTTGGGCTAACGTCACTCCCGTCCCGAAGGACAGACGTGGCGATCATGGCCTAAGAAGCCAGTGCTCAATGAATTCCGAGTTTTGCAATGAGCCCAATCTCCGACCGTCCTTCCGGTGATACTCTTACTCCACGAGGGCGTATGAGAGTCACCAACTTTTGTTTTGTTTTTAGGATCTCGGAAATCCGTTGCGGAAAGTCGGAAAGCCCGCGTGCCGATTGGAACTGCTCAGCAAGTAGGCTTTTCGACCGCTCCGAACGTTGAATGTACAGAACAACAGGCCGAGTATAGCACGAAAAAAAGCCCGTGTCAAACTCCGATGGTGGATAACTTGCCTCCGCACACTACTTTTTCGGTACGGACAGCCCCTTTGTCCTTAAAAATCCGACGACGCGGGAGTACACCTGCTCCTTCGTGAGCTTGGTCGTGTCCACGTAGAGATCGTAGTTGCTCCTCATGAACGGGTTGATACCGAACCACTTCTTGTATCGTCGCCGTTCGCTCTCCATGCGACGTTTCACCGTCCGCTCGAATGATGCGAGCGATTGAACGCTCCGGACCTCATTACGCTTTCGGTTCTTCTTCATATCAGCGAGGATGCGCTGCGAGCCGACGTGTGTCGTTACGTACAGGTAAATCTTCACCGCGTGCGGGATGAAGTGGTAGGACGTTCGGCCTTCGATGACGAACTTCTTCCTCTGTTTGCCGAGCATCGCTTGATACGCATCGACCTCCCGGTCCGTCTCCGGATTCATCTCGCAGTGTTTACCGAACTCCTCCATGGTCATTCCTCGCTTCTTCGCGACATCACGGAAGATCTGACCCATGTAGAATCGTTTGTAACCGAGCGCCTTGGCAAGTCGCGTCGCGATCGTGCTCTTACCCGAACCCGGCGATCCGCCAAAGGTGATGATCATGCGTTCATTCTACCGTTTTGCCGGTGAAAACGAAACCCCCACACCAGTGTTGTGGTGCGGGGGTCGTTTCAAATGCTATTTGATGCCGAGGTCGTCGAGCGGTGCCAGCGGATCGATCGTCGGTCCGTTGTCATGGGGCGCGTTCGATCGCGGTGGTCCGCGTCGGTCGTCGCGGAAACCTCCGCGACTGCCGCCGCCACGAGGACCACGACGGTCACCGCCGCGGAAACCTCCGCGACTGCCGCCGCCGAATGCGCCGCGCGGTCCGCCGGGGCCTCGCCGTACGTCGTTCGCCGGATCATAGCTCGGATCGAGCTGCTTCACCGAGAGCGAGATGCGTCCGCGTTCCTTGTCCACATCGAGCACCTTCACC
>CAYGGS010000077.1:0-4987 GCA_964349545.1 uncultured Gammaproteobacteria bacterium | reverse complement strand
TCATTGTGCGTGTGAACAAGGATTACGCGTTCCGGCTCCACCTGGACCTTGATGAAGGCAACGCATGCGGCGTCCAAACCGGCATGACCGCCGAGATCATCTGATATGAGGACCGCACTCGTCCTGAACACGGGCTCCTCGTCGGTGAAGTTCGCCGTTGCCCGTGGCCGGAAGATATTCCTTCGCGGATTGATCGACCACTTCGGCCGTCGCGCAGAAGTGATGACAACCCTGAACGGCCGTCGGCGTGTTGAAACGATGGCAGTGCCGAACCTGCGTGCCGCGCTCGGTATCATTCGTCATCAATTGAGCGATAACGGTCTTCGTCCCGACGCGGTCGCCCATCGGATCGTCCATGGCGGCCAACGATTCACAAAGCCGACTCGTCTGTCCCCGACGAACCTTTCATATTTGCACAATTTCGTTGAGCTCGCGCCATTGCATCAACCGGCGAACCTTGCCGGTGCAGCATGGGCGAAGAAGGCCTGGCCTTCTGCTCCACAGTGGGGCGTGTTTGATACTGCCGTATTCCGCGGTATGCCGGAACGCGCGCGAACCTACGCATTGCCCCGACGCCTCGCCCGGCGATTGAAGATCGAGAAATACGGTTTCCACGGCACGTCGCACGCCTGGGCATTCCGTCAGGCCGCGAAAAAACTTAATAAACCAATTAACAAATTTTCCGCCATCACCATCCACCTCGGTGCCGGTTCGAGCATGACGCTCTGGCAGAACGGTCGGCTAATGGATACGACCATGGGTTTCACGCCGCTCGCGGGGTTGGTCATGTCCACGCGCGCCGGCGACATCGATCCCGCCATCCCGCTGTTCATACAAAGGAAGCTCCATTGGTCGCCGGAGAAGGTCAGCAATCTGCTCGAACGCGAGTCTGGTACGTACGGACTGTGCGGCCTGCGTGAGATGCGCGACATCCTCGATGCCGCAGGGTATCCGGTTCCGGGCTTGCCGAGAGGACATTGGACGAAAACCGTGCGTACCAACGCGCGACACGCATTGGAAATATTCATCTACTCGGTCCGTCGCAACCTCGCAGGGTATCTGGGCATGTTCGGGAAGGTTGATGCCATCGTTTTCACCGGGCGGATCGGTGCAAACCGCGACATTCAACGATTGGTACTTGAGCAGCTTCCGGCTGCCCGTGGTATCATTCGTCTGACGGTCCCCGCTGACGAGGAACAGGCAATGGTTGATGCTATCCCCTCATGAAGACCTCCACACCAACACGCACAACGGCTGGTTCGATCACCCGCGCACCACTCCCTCGCTCAAGCTCGGATCGGGTGCGGGGTATCACCTGGAAGATCGGCGGCGAGGCCGGGTTCGGCATCATGTCGACCGGCGAGATGTTCGCCCGCGCCTGCATGCGGGCGGGCTTGAACGTGTTCACCTATCCGGAATATCCGTCGCTCATCCGCGGCGGGCACAACACGGTCCTCGTGACCGCTTCATCGCAGCCGGTTCCCGCCAATCTCGCGCAGGTGAACATGCTGGTGGCGCTGAACCGCGAATCCATCGACCTCCATCTCGCGGAATTGAGCAAGCGTGCCATCATCATCTACGATACGACCGACCGCACGTTCGCGAACTTCAAGCCGTCCGGAGTGAAGCGTCGTGATGTGCAGGTGATCGGGCTGCCATTGGAAAAACTTGCTGTCGACGCCGGCGGACAGAAGCTCATGCGCAACAGCGTCGCGCTCGGCGCGAGCTGCGCCCTGCTCGGGATCCTTCGCGACGACCTTGCCGAGGTCGTGCGCGCCATGTTCGGCGACAAGGGCGAGACGATCGTCCAACTCAACGTGAAGATCCTGATGGCGGGGTACAACGCGATCAGCCCGGACCAGCGGAAGCAGTGTCCTTGGAACGTGAAGCCGGTGAACCCCGTTAGAAATGTAATTTCTAGCGGGGTGAAGAAGACCGGGGAACAGGTGCTGCTGACCGGCAACGAGGCGCTCGCGCTCGGCGCGATCCAGGCCGGCTGCCAGTTCATGTCCGCGTATCCGATGACCCCGGCGACATCGATCCTGCACTATCTCGCAGCGCACGGTCCGGAGCATGGCATCGTCGTCCGGCATGCCGAGGACGAGATCGGTGCGATCCATCATGCGATCGGCGCAGCGTACACCGGTGTCCGCGCCATGACCGCCACGTCGGGCGGCGGGTTCGCCTTGATGACCGAGGCGGTCGGGCTGGCCGCGATGACCGAGGTCGGCGTCGTCATCGTGGACGTGCAGCGTCCCGGCCCCGCGACCAGTATGCCGACGTGGACCGAACAGGGCGACCTGCGGCAGGCGCTTCATGCCGGCCAGGGCGACTTCCCGCGTATCGTGTTGGCGCCGAGCTCGCATCAGGAGTGCTTCACGATGATCCAGGAGGCGTTCAATCTCGCCGAGCAGTACCAGTCCCCCGTCATCGTGCTGACGGACAAGTACATCGCCGAAGGACAGCGCAGCGTCCCGATGAAGGATCTCAAGACGATCACGATGCAGCGCGGCAAGATCTTCGCCGGTGCCGCGACCAAGAAGGACGGCCTGTTCAAGCGGTATACGGTGAAGACGGCCGATGGCATTGCCCCGCGGTCGTTGCCGGGTACGTCAGGCGCGCTGTTCCTCGCGAATTCCGATGAGCATAACGAATACGGATACTCCGATGAGGGTGCCGCGAACCGCATCGCGCAGGTCGAGCACCGCGCGCGAAAGATAGCGACGCTGCGGAAGAAGGGCATGCCGCCGCGATTCTGCGGACCGAAGAAGGCGCCGCTGACCGTGGTGACGTGGGGCTCGAGCGCAGGGTCGGTCGAAGCCGCTCTACAGATCCTCGATGATGAATACAAATTGCAGGCGAACGTGATGGTCATCACCATGATCGCGCCGTTCCCGGTACCGGCGGTCACTGCCGCGCTGAAGGTTGCGAAGAAGACCGTCATCGTCGAAGCGAACCGGAGCGGCAAGCTGGCAGGGTACCTCCGCGAGCAGACGGGCTTCAGTATGGACAGCGCGATCAATCGTTTCGACGGCCGGCCGTTCGATCCTGCGGAGCTCGCTGCGCAGTTCGCAACACTCATCAAACGAAAATGATCCCGTTAGAGGTTCGCTTTAAATTACTTTTACATATGAATCTACGCCATCAACTTATCATGGGTAACCTCTAACGGGATGACCACCCAACACACACCGAAGGATTTCGAATCCGGCCACTTCCCGACCTGGTGCCCCGGCTGCGGCAACTTCGGCATCTGGACGGCGCTGAAGCAGGCACTGGTCGAACTGAACGTCGAGCCGCATCGGACCGTGCTCGTGTTCGGCATCGGCTGTTCAGGGAACGAGACGAACTTCGTGAAGGCCTATATCTTCCACAGCCTCCACGGCCGCAGCCTGCCGGTCGCCGAAGGGATCGCTCTGGCGAACAGCGGCCTGACGACGATCGCCATCGGCGGCGACGGCGACGGGTACGGCGAGGGCATGGCGCATTTCATCCACACCATCCGCGCCAATCCGAACATCACCTACATCGTCCACGACAACCAGGTGTACAGCCTGACGAAGGGCCAGTCATCGCCCACGTCGGAGCACGGTTTCAAGACGCCGTCGACGCCGTTCGGCAATCCTGACAATCCGATCAACCCGGTCTCGCTCGCGCTGACCGCCGGCGCCGGGTTCGTCGCGCGCGGTTTCGCCGGCGATACCGGACATCTGACCGGCCTGATCAAGTCGGCGATCCAGCACCGCGGCTTCTCCCTGGTCGACGTGTTCCAGCCGTGCGTGACGTTCAACCCGAAGAACACGTTCAAGTGGTTCTACGGCAAGGTAGTAAAACTAGAATCCTTGAAACACGACCCGACGAACCGCGACGCGGCGTGGAAGCAGGCGCAGAACGAGGACAAGCTGCCGATCGGCATATTCTACCGGCAGGACAAGCCGACACTGGAAGACGGATTCCCGGTGCTGGCGAAGAAGCCGCTCGTCGAGCAGTCGCCGGACAAACGGGACGTCAGGAAGTTATTGGAGAAGATGAAATAGCGAAGGAAAATCATTATGGCCTGTTTCGTAGCTCCGGCGACCGCGGCAATCATCCTGACCGCGACCAAGAAAAAGATCCCGTCCCGATTTCATGTCGAGTGGCTGCTGGCTTTGTTGTGGGGCGGAGTCGCCTGGCTTATCCCTGAGCATATCTACCACGGCGAGGTCGTGATCTACCCGCCGTTCTTCACCAAGGGACTGTCGGAGATGTTGCCTGAGATCGTTCGGGTTGGGGTACCAATGACCGTTGCCGCGGTGGTGATTTGGGCGGCCTTGGTGTTTGCGGTTAAAAACCGAATACCGCAGCCGCGCTTGGCTTACTTGGCGGTTATTGGCGCGGCGCTCATGGTCGTGGTCGATACGGTGCTCGCGTAGGGATTCACAACCGCCCCCTGTCCAGCTCCACGGATGTGGAGGGGGTTTAAACGAAGCGGCACCTACAAGCTACAAGCGCCCCTCCACTGTCGTGGAGGGGGCTGTCCCGTCATTTGACGGGACGGGGAGGTGGCAATCAAATGACAGCCGCTTCGTTTTTGTTTACGCCTTACTCCACTTCACCGTCATGAAGTGCGACCCGCAGCTCATGCCCGACTTCGCTATGCTACGTCGGGCAAGCACGACTATTTGTCTTCCCATTTAACTTCTAAGAAGTGCGAGGCACAACTCATACAGGGATCATAGGCGCGGATGAGCTTCTCGATCTCGAACTCGATCTTCTCCTTCGTCGTGTCCGGCAACATGCTGTTGACGAGCGTCACGATGTCGGCCTCGATGTTGATCTGGTTCTGTCCGGTCGGGACGACGATCTCGCCCTCCAGGACGATGCCTTTGTCGTCGATGGTGACCTTGTGGTACAGCGTCCCGCGCGGCGCTTCGATGACGCCGACGCCGGTGCCAGCCTTGTACGGTTGCTTGATGACCGGTTCCGGTTGTATGGTGGTGGTTTGCAG
>CAYGGS010000076.1:0-5031 GCA_964349545.1 uncultured Gammaproteobacteria bacterium | reverse complement strand
CTCGAGAGGAAGAGTTCGTTGTTTCCATAGGACATGGTCAGCGTCTTCGTCAGCGGAGCGTCGGCGCCGCACCCAAGATAGCCGCCGGCCCCTGCCGCGGCATCCTCGAGTATCATCCAGTCATCCTCATGGCCCAACGTTCCGTATGACACTCGAGGTTGTCGGAACGAGCTATTGCGGGCCTGGAAGTCGCTGACCGCCTGTTTCGTTATCGGGCCGTAGCAGCCGTCGACCGTGTCGGTGTAGCATCCGAGCTGCGTGAGCAGCGTCTGCGCCTTTGAGACGGCATTGCCGTTCTTCGCCGCATCCTTGCACCCGTCACCGGGTTCGTAGTGCAGGTTGTTCTTGTCGCACGGTTTGAACGTCGGACACTGCTCGCCGTAGAACTTCTTCTGGTCGCTCGTGCCGGAAAAGAGATACCCTTCGCTGTTTCCCGTCAGCATCGCCACCACCCAGTTCACCATGATGAACGCGATGAGCACGATGAACGTGCCGAGGAAACCGCCCCAGATGGTCTGCTTCGATTCCTTTATCTTTTCCTGGTTGCCCATCGCGAGAAGGAAGCCGAAACCGCCCCAGACGACGACCGCGACGCCGAGCACCGCGAGGATGCTGAGCCCGTATGTCGAGAGGTTGATGAACAGCTGGATGAAGTCGTCGAACCCGCATTGCCGGTTCGTCGTGACGGTCGGCGGGTGCGCTTTTCTGGCCGCCGGATTTTCGACCGGGTACAGTTCGTCGTAGCGTTCCGGCGAGATGCCCTTGCCTTCGATGCAGCCGCGGGTGTCGTCCTTTGTACATGCTTCGCTCTTCGTTTGGTCCTTTACGTAATATACGGTCCTGTCGCAGTCGGGGAGCAGGGCGGCATGCACGGGTTCCGGGCGTCCGCCGATGAGGAGCGCGATGACGAATGCGAGGACGATGAGGGACCGTTTCATGTCAGCGCTTGGTTATGGTCGTCAACTCGATCTGCTTCCGTGCGAGCGTGAGCGCCTCGAGCGGCTTCGCTTTCCCGTCCGCGACGCTGTCGAGCATGGCGGACAGGCTCTGCATGGCGGCCGTCGCGCCGGTGCCGTGGTACCAGCTCCGCGCGCTGATCGCCTGCTGCGCCTGGATGCCGATCTCCGGGTCGTTCGACTGTTTCGTGAGGATCGACGTCAGCGCGCCGATCTTCCGCGTCGCGGTGAGGTAGAGCGAGGCGACGTCGGCCTGCTTCGTCATGTACTGTACGAAGTTCCAGGCCTCTTGCGGATGCGCGCTGCGCTGGAACACGGAGTAGACCTGGTAGTCGCCGTAGTTGACCTGCATGGGGTTGCCCGCCGCGGTGAACAGCGCGTCCTTGCCGTCCTCCTGGAGGTGGAGCATCGGGGCGATGCCGAGGTTGATCGAGCTCTTGCTTTCGATGGTGTCGCGCTCCGCGTTGTACCCTATGTACATCGCCGTCTTACCCCGCATGAACGCGTCGAGGGATTTCGGCTGCTCGGCGTTCCAGGAATATACGGCCTTCGAAGGGCTCGCGAAGCTCGCGTAGAAGGTGAGCGCGTTGACGCCGAGGTTCGTCGATTCATCGTCGCCTATCGACGTGTCGAGGAGCACCTTGCCGTCGCTGTTCATGTTGACGCCGTTCTGTAGGAGGAGCAGCGAGATGATGTCGGCGGAGTGCAGGACGTTGCCGCCCCGGCCGATCGCGATCGCGGACTGAAGGAGCTTTCCGTCCTCATCGGCGATCGAAAGACGCGGCGCGATCGCGGCGAGCTGCGACCAGGTCCTCGGGGGCTCGGCGATGTTCGCGCTGCGGAGGATGTCCTTGTTGTAGTAGAGGACGAGCGTGTCGAGCGAGAGGGGGAGTCCGTAGATCTTGCCGCCCCTGACGACATCCTCGCTCACCACGTAGGCGAAATCGTTCTTGAGCTGCGGAACGGTGACGGACGGGATAGCCGTCCTTTTGATCGTCACATCGGTCTTGAACAGCACCTTCTTCGAATAGTAGGTGTAGACGTTCGTGACCTTCGGTACCGGTACGATGAAATCGTTGGCGAACTGGCCGGTCCATGAGGCCGGCAGCTCGAAGATGTCCGGACCCTTGCCCCGCGCCCACGCGTCCTTCAGGAGCGACGCGTAGTCATCGCTCGCCACCCGTTCGATGGTGACGGTGATGTACGGCCGGACGATCTTGAACTTTTCCAGGACCGGTTTGAACGCGGTCGGATTGTCGGTCGTCGTCCACATCGTCAACGTTACGCGTTTCGGAATGTCCACCTTCGGCGTGATGACGCCCGTGATGAACAGGACGAGCACGATGATCGGGACCAGGAGGATCGAGATGAGGATGATGAAACGCTTCATAGGTCCTTGTAGCGCCTAAGGATCTTCCGGTATTCCGGGCCGAGCTCAGGGTGTGCGAGGCCGAGCTCGATGTTCGCGCGGAGCCATCCGAGCTTCGAACCCGTATCATAGTAGGTCGCGTCGATCCGTTTCGCGTAGATAGGGCGGCGTTTCGAAAGTGCGACGATGGCGTCGACGAGCCAGATCTCGTTCCCTTTTCCCGGCTTCGTCCGCTCAAGTTCTTCGAAGATGTCGGGCGTGAAGATGAACCCGCCGAGCGACGCCAACCGTGATGGCGCGTTCTTCGGTCCTGGTTTCTCGACGATCTTCTTCACCTGATAGACGCTCGGCTCGACCTCGACGCCGTCGATGATGCCGTAGCGGTTGGTGTCGTCGTCGTTGACCTTGTACGCGGTCAGCACCGGGTCGCTGTACTTGTCGAACACGTCGATGAGCTGCTTCAGGCGCGGGTATCTCGGGTCATGGAACTCGTCGCCCCAGACGACGGCGAACGGTTCGTCGCCGATGACGTGCTTTGCGCAGAGCACCGGCGTGCCGTTGCCGTACGGCCCCTTCTGCCGTACATAGACGAAGTTCGCCATCGCGGTGATCTTCCGCATCTCGTTCGCGATATCATGCTTTCCGACGGATTCGAGCCAGTCGACGAGGTCCGCGCTCTGGTCGAAGTGGTCCTCGATCGCGCGCTTGTTCTGACCGGTGACGATGATGACGTCCTCGATGCCGGACGCGACCGCTTCCTCGACGACGTACTGGATGATGGGCTTTTCGACGACCGGCAGCATCTCCTTCGGCATCGCTTTCGTTGCCGGCAAAAAACGCGTCCCCAGCCCTGCAGCGGGGATCACGACCTTGCGTACCTTCGATTTCTTTTTCTGTTGCGGCATAGCGTTCTGTATGCCCGTACACTATATCATAAAAACCTTGCTTTGTCGAGCAAGATTTATAGTTATAGGGTGGTAATGGGCCGCGACTGGACGATGTAGAGCTCGTCCTTCGCGTACGCCCATTCGATGTCCTGCGGTTTGCCGTAGTGCGTCTCGATGTTCTTGCAGAGGTTGGCGAGCTTGAGCACGACCTCGTTCGGCAACTTCTGCGCGCCGGCCTTCGCGCGGGGCACCTTCTTTTCGACCGTTCCCTTCGGGCCGCGGACGATCATCATCGCCTGCTCGCTGATGTTCGTGTCGATGATCTGCCGCCGCTTCGTGTTGACGACGAACGTGTCCGGCGTGACCTTCCCGCCGACGATCGCCTCGCCGAGACCCCAGCCGGCCTCGATGACCATCTGGTCGTAGTCCTTCGTGACCGGATGGACCGTGAAGCAGATGCCCGAGACCTCCGATTGGACCATCGCCTGTACGACCACCGCGACCGAGACGCCGGTCGTGTGGAGCTTCTTTTCGAAACGGTAGAAGATGGCGCGCGGCGTGAACAGCGACGACCAGCACAACTTCACCGAGTCGAGTACACCGTCCTTTTTTACGTTGAGATACGACTCGAGCTCGCCGGCCCATGAGGCAGTGGATGAGTCCTCGGCGGTCGCCGAGCTCCGCACCGCGACTAGGGGAGCATGTAGCACGGTGAACTGCTTCATGACCTCCGTACCGATGTCCTTCGGGAAATCCGCGTCGAGGATAAGCTTCCGGATCCTGTTCGATGCCCGGTCGACCGATGCGACATCCGTGTGTTTAAGCTTCTTCAGGATATCCTCGATCTTGGAATCGAGTTTGCTCTCCTTAAGGAATTGGTCAAAGGAAGAGGCGAGCACGACGAACCCCGGCGGTACCGGGATCTTCGCGTTCGTCATCTCGCCGAGCGACGCGCCCTTGCCTCCGGCGATGCCGACGTCTGCTTTCGTGAGTTGTTTGAAGGTTATAGTGAATAGTGGATCCATAGTAGTAGTGTAGCAGGTAAACGCGATCCCGTGTTATCGCAGTTTCCTAACCCAGCCGTGGTTCGCGTCAACCTCGACGAAGTCGCCGTTTTTCAATACCTCAGTGGCAACTTTCGTACCGATGACACACGGAATGTTCAGTTCGCGCGAGACGATGGCCGCATGCGAAGTGATACCGCCTTCCTCCGTGACAATTGCTCCAGCTTTTTTACAGGCTAGGATCATCTCTGGCCCTGTTGAGCCTGTCACCAGCACTTCGCCCTTTTTCATGTTGCCAATGAGCTTAGCGTGGTCAGCAGTGAGGTCAAACGGGATGATGCAGACCCGGCCGCGGTAGAGACCGCGGTTGCCGATCTGGCCTTTGAGCATGCTGCTGTCTTGAGGAAGAGCCGTCTTTTCAAGCTGTTGAATGAGTTTTCGTGCAGGTATACCAGTCGTCACATGCCACTTGGTGCACTTTCCAACGACGTACGTTGAGCGATCAGGAACGCGTGGTCGTTTTCCCTGCAGAGCCGCATCGAGTTCCTGGTAGCTCCAGTCGTAGTATCGCGCGATCTTAGATCGCCGCGCGATCCCTTCGATGAAGGCCATGCCGACACCGGCTCCAAATCCGATCTCGTTGAGTTGTTCGCGCAGTTCGAACTTGATCCTTTGCATGCGTCGAATCTTCGCTCGCAGCATGTCGGCTTCCGGACCACCTTGCCGTATCTTTGCATCGACCAAGTCGTAGCAGAAATACTCGGTGCGGAAGTACTGTGACCATAGTCTACGGCAATGCCTGACCAGTTGAAGGA
>CAYGGS010000075.1:0-5173 GCA_964349545.1 uncultured Gammaproteobacteria bacterium | reverse complement strand
CGAACGGCCTGCAGCGATCAACCGTACCAGCTCGATCACGGTATGAAAGTCAGACCGTGGCAGTACGAGAGCGGCGAGGTCTTCCGTGATCCTATTTTCCCCAAGACCGATCAATTGTCCGAGGATGCCTTCAGCATCACGGAGCGAACCGTCGGCTGCGCGCGCGATCCGATCGAGCACCTCGGGATCAGCGGCGCACTTCTCGAGTTCCAACACGAACGTGAGCCTCGATACGATATCCGAAGGCGTCACCCGGCGAAAATCGAAGCGTTGGCAACGCGAAACGATGGTTTCGGGAACACGGTGCGGTTCGGTCGTGGCGAGGATGAAGATGACATGCGCAGGAGGCTCCTCGAGCATCTTCAGCAACGCGTTGAACGCGGAGACCGACAGCATGTGCACCTCGTCGATGATGAACACCTTATACTTCCCGGTGGTCGGCGCTGTCCGGGCTGCGGGCAGTATATGCTCTCGAACATGGTCGACCTGGGTATGTGAAGCGGCGTCGATCTCGATCAGATCGAGCGAACGGCCCTGATTGATGGCCGTACAGGACGGACACGCATTATCAGGTTCTATCCCTTTCGGCGACGTACAATTGACCGCCTTCGCGAAGATGCGGGCAGTCGTGGTCTTACCGACGCCTCGAGGACCGATGAAAAGATACGCGTGCGCGATCTTGTCCGATTCGAGCTCTGCGGTCAGCGTCGTCGTGATCGAACGCTGGCCGACGATATCCTCGAACCTCTGCGGCCGGTACTTTCGGTAGAGCGTGGTCGACATAGTCCTTGCTCAGTGTACCGTACCGGAACGACAAACGCAACGAGCGAAACCCGTCACTACGGCTGCGCTATTTCGTCGGCCATCGACGTGACCAACGGTTCAACGGGAGTCGCGTGGCTTCCTGCTTTGATGATGTTCTCGACCGCTGCCCAGCGGCTCGTCTTGTCCTTCGGCACCAGGATCACGACCTCATCACCCTCGTCGCCCTTGAAGTACGTCACAGACGCGAGAAGCACGCGGTAGGAACGGTCGCCCGCAACGACGCGGAAATCATTGGTGGTATCGTCCTTGCTCAAGACGCCAATGAGCCGCTGCCGGTCGATCGGTCCGATCTGCTTGTAAATGAAGGACCCGTCGTTCGTGATGGTCAGCTTCAGGCGGTCGCCTTCGACCAGCTTCGACTTCGACGCGTAGTTCGCCGGCACCGAGTACATCTTCCCGTCGGGACCGACCATGTTCTGGCCGTCGAAAACGCCCTCGATGATCTTACCTTCCGGCGTCGTCGAGATCTTGCCTATCTCCTGCGCCTCGGTGAGCGCGCTCAAACCGGGATCCTGTTCGCCCGACAAGATCGCGAGCAGTTCCCTCGCTTCCTTTAGACTGCTCTCGGCGGAAATGATGAGTCTTTTTATCGCTTGTATTTGTTGTTGGTCGTCCATATGTATTTTTGCCTCATGTCTGTTATTTTTGTGTACAGATGCATACTATCGTCTTCCCGTCGACACGTCAAGACATAGCGCGTGGATGCGGGATGCGATAGAGGAATATCGGCGATGAGGTCGGTGTCGGCTTGCTCATCCCGTCCGGTTCGACGTTCGGCAACCGGAACGCGTACGACACGACGCACGTGCCGGGTCTGCATTCCTTCAGGAATTTCGGCTCGAGCTTCTTCATCGCCATCGGCGTCAAGAAACAGCAGATCACGCTGTAGCGCGACAGGTCGGCGCGATAGAAATCGGAGCATTTCACGGTCACCGTACGCCGAACGCCGCTGAGGGCGATCCGCAGCAGCGCGATCAGGTACATGAGGATCGACAGCTCGTATCCCACGCCGCGAGCGTTGAACCGCTTCGCCGCGGCGATCAAAAAGCGTCCGTCGCCTGCGCCGAGGTCCGCAACGATATCATGCTCACCGACCTCAGCGAGCGTCAGCATCCGCATGACGTCCTTCTGGAACGTCGGCACGAACGGTGCGGCGCTCAACCCCGCATACGCAGCGGAGATCAGCACGATCATGATGATCGCAATGACGGAGTATAGGGCTACGGTCGCTATCATTCGATCACCACCATGTCCCTGTAGACGCAGTTACCGTTTGCGGATACGTGCCCTTGAACACGCGATAGCCGTCGTGGTACTGGAGGTCGGCCATCGAAAAACCGGGTATATCGGCGAGGTGTTCGTTCAGCACGTCCTGCGCGTAGTCGTTGAACATCTTCAGATACTTTTCCGGTACGGACAGCATGCCAACCTTCCCCTTCTTGACGTTGAGCGCAGCGCTGTTCGGTCCGGTCCGGACGACATCCACATCGACATAGATCGGACTACTGATGTAGCGTTTCGCGAAAGCCGAGATTTCCATGCCGCCCTCATGGAACTTGACCTGGACATCGCTGATGTCACCGTCGGTCTTCGTATAGTGCTGCACCCACGCGGTCAACTCGGCCGACGTGAGCTGGTTGTCGACAGGGACAGTCCCGCTGTACGTCTTTTCGCCGAACACCGAAAAGGTCGCGGCATCACCCTGGATCTTCAGCGGCGTCTTTGCTTGCACCGATGCTAGGTCGGCGGCTGTCGGATGCACGCCGAGGTCCTTCGGTTTCGACGTCCCGAGACTTCCCAACAACATGAGCGGTACGCCGATCACCACGATGACGATTCCCAACGTGATCCACGGCCATTTCCGTCGCTTCTTTTTCGGTTGTTCGGGTTTTGGGGCATTTTCCATATTTGATCTCCTTAGATTCAAGCGTATTTGATAGTATGAATGATTTCAACAAGTCTATCTACGTACCGATTCAACGACAAGGAAGAGCGGTATTTCGCGACGCGTTGCAAATTTCTGTCTTCTGTCGTCGGCAGAAAGATACCAACGCGTAAGTTTATGCATGATCTTTTTATTACGGGAAACGGAATGTTGCAGCTTTCGCGAGGTGCACACCTCGAACATGTCCTTCACGAGCAACCGTGCGTCCCGTAACGCGTGCACGTACGACTGCATCGGGCGATGGTAATGCACGGTCGCATGGCCGTTCTTCCAATGCGAACGGTCATCGGCTGTTTCGGACAGATACTTCTTCAAGATCCTCGCGAAGTACCTCCTGCCGTTGTACGTCACGGACTCGTGCTGCCAATCCGAATAGAGCGGGTGCACGATCGAAAACACGAACCTTCCGCCTCGTTTCACCACACGGGACGCCTCGCGTATCGCCTGACGGAACCGAGGGATATCCATCAACGCCATGTTCGAAACGATCAGGTCGAACTGTCCCGATCGGATCCCCTTCAGATCCGCGGCATCTCGAACATAGCAGCGAACGCCCAATCGTTCGGTCTGTTCTTGTTCACGCGCGATCCTGATGAACTTCGGTGATACGTCGATCGCGGTCACCTTCGCGCCGACGCGTGCCAACATACGTGCAAAATATCCGTTGCCGCAACCGATCTCCAGCACCTTCTTCCCACGAACGGTTCCGATGGCCTTCAGCATTACCGGATCGATGTCGTGTTCCTGATGCCAGACACCGCTTTCTCCAGCCTCGTCTGACCACCACTCAGCAACGTCATCCCATGTGGAATTTTTTTTCATATCCTGATTGTACCAAAATACGGCGCATAATCCCAGTTTATTTACTGTCCGCCTGCAACTGTCCTGAACGTTGCTTCATTTTCAGGATGATATCAAACGTGCTTGTTTTCAGTTCGGACTTGCCGAGGCCTAACGATCAGCAATACCCTCAAGGCGGTCTACGCGAACACAAGCACGCGAGCCGTAAGCACAACAAACGCCTTGCTGTACGCTGCAATACGCGCGATGTTTTATAATCGTCTTTCTGTGATTGGCTGCGGTGGCGGCGGAGCCGCGGGTGCACCGAGCTTCGTACGTTCGAGGATCTCCGCCTCGACGACCGCGCGGTCGCGTCCGAACTTCAAGCGCGAGAGCTCCTTCGCCTTCTGCGCCATGTGCGGATCGCCCGCTGACGGTGGGTAGGTTCCCATGTTGAACGGCTTCGCGGCGGTGTTGTCGATGAGGAGGCGGATGTAGGCGTGGAACCGGTCGATGTTGATCAGGTCGAACGCGCTGAACACCGGCGCGAACTGCTTTTCCAGAATCTCCGCATCCTCGACGCCGATCCTGAACACGATCATCGTACCGACGTTGCCGAGGACGGCGTCGCGGATCTTCGTGTCCTGGCCCTCGACGAGCTGGCCCATGTACTGGTGCGCCATGATGAGGTTGAGCTTGTACTTCCGGGCCTCGGAAAGGATCGTCGCGATCGAGGGCGTGATGAAGTTCTGGAACTCGTCGATGTAGAGGTAGAAGTTCTTCCGCTGCGACTCCGGCATGTCCGCGCGGGACAGCGCCGCCATCTGCAGCTTCGACACGATGATGAGGCCGAGCAGGTTGGCGTTCACCTCGCCGACCTTGCCCTTCGAAAGGTTCACGAGCAGGATCTTCCGCTTGTCCATGACCTCGCGTATGTTGAACGCCGATCGCGGCTGGCCGATGATGTTGCGCATCATCCCGTTCTCGACGAACCGGCCGACCTTCGAGATGAGGTAGCCGAGCATCTCGGACTTGTGGAAATCGGAGGTCTTCGCCATCTCCTTCTCCCAGAACGCGCGGACGACCGGGTCCTTCACCTTCGTCAGCTTGTACTTCTGGAACGGCGTATCCGTGAACATGCGCGGGATCTCGGCGATGGTGCCCGGATCCTCGGTGTCCTCCATGAGCGTCAGCATGACGTTCCGCATGTTGTGCTCGAACATCGGTCCGATCATCTCCGGCGGGAACAGCTTGTAGAAGATCGCGATCATCTCCTGCACGGCGAAGTCGCGCTGCTCGACGTTGTCGCCCTCGAGCATGTTGAGGCCCATCGGGCGTTCCATGTCGGACGGATCGAAGATGATCACGTCGTCGAGGCGCTCCGGCGGGATCGACGGTAGGACGTCCTCGATGAGCGAACCGTGCGGGTCGACGACGCAGACGCCCTCGCCGTTCCTGATGTCCTGCTTGATCATCTCGCCCATGAGCACGGATTTTCCCGAACCGGTCGTCCCGATGATGTAGGCGTGCCGGCCGCGATCGACGGGTTTCATCCTGATGACCGTGTCGATGCCGCGGAATTCGTTGACGCCGAGGGTGATCCCTTCCGTCGGCGCGTTCACC
>CAYGGS010000074.1:0-5308 GCA_964349545.1 uncultured Gammaproteobacteria bacterium | reverse complement strand
GGTACAGGACGCCGTCGGAGAAGCAGTTCAGGAAATCGGCGTCATGCGAGATCACGAGCACCGTCTTTTCGTAGGTCATCAGAAAGCCGGTCAGGTGGTCGATGCCGTACTGGTCGAGGTTGTTCGTGGGTTCATCAAGGAGCAACAGGTCGGGATTCTGTATCAACGCATGCGCCAACAGGAGCCGCGCCTGCTGACCGCCGGATAGTCGCTTCACGGGCTTGTCGAGCGGCAATGACAGATGGACGATACCGAAGACGTCCTGGATCTTCTTGTCCAGGGTGTATTCCACCTCGGGAAATGCAGTGGCGAAATACTCGCGTACCGTCAGATCGAGCATGTCTTTCGGCATGACCTGCCGCGCGATCGCCACGGTCGCATCCGTCGGCGATCGGAACACCGAGCCCTCGGTCGGTGCCAGTTCGCCGGTGATGAGCTTCAAGATCGTGCTCTTGCCCGCGCCGTTCTGTCCCATCAGCGTGATGCGGCTGCCCGTCCGTACCGAAAAGCTCACCTCATCGAGGAGCCTTTTGCCGTGGTCGTATTCAAAGATTACGTCGGAAAATCTTAGTACTACGTTTTCATTAGACATATATCGTTGGACAACTAGGCACCCCGTACTGGAGCCCCGCACCATAAAGGTGCGGGATGCACTCCGCGACTAGTACGGGGTTTCCGTGCTCATACTCGAAGGTGACATCCGAAAATCGCAGGACGACGGTATCGTTCGCCATAGAATGAAAATTCTAGCATGTTCTGCGCCGACAAGCAAGACAGAACACAGGACCGGCTCGCGCCGGTCCGCACTCTCGCGCTTCCCTTCGATACAGGTGCGTGTTTACGTACTATTCTCTTGTTGAGCGCGGCGGGAACGGGAAGAACACGCTCGTCTTTTTCCGATACTCAGCAAATTCGGGATGTTCGGCCATTTTCTTTTCAAGCATCGGAATACCCGACACCTTCAGGATCAGGAACGTAATGGTCAGCGGACCGATCACGCCGAACCATCCGTTCGGCACGGACAGCGCGATGAGCCAGACCCCCCACCACTGCGTGACCTCACCAAAATAGTTCGGGTGCCGAGTGTACGCCCACAGACCGCTCCGCATCAGCTTGCCTCTGTTCGCGGGATCGTTGATGAATGCCGCGAGCTGGGCATCACCGACCGCTTCGAAATAGAAACCGCAGAGCCACACCACTGCTCCGAGAAGGTCAACGAAACCGAGTCCCGGTCCCGCGCTGCGATTGATCAGGAGCACCGGCAACACGATGAGAAACAGAAACGCCCCTTGCAACAGATAGACCTGAAGATACGAACGGAGAATGAACCACCGTCCCCATTCGTTACGCCAGGCGAGATAGCGATGATCCTCGCTCTTCCCTTTGTTGCGCGAATGGATGTGCCACGCCAGACGCACGCCCCAGATCGTCACCAGGCCCGTGACGAGCAAGCCGCGAACACCGAGCTCGCCAAAAAGCAGTGACACCCAGGCCATGAGCACGAATCCGATCCCCCACGCGACATCCGCCACGTCGTTCCTTTTCTTGATCAACGAATACCCGAACCAAGCGGTCATATACAGGACCAGCACGAGCGCCAGAGAGCTGTATGGGATCATAGTCCGATCTTTTTCGCGATGAAGAAGGTGATGGTCGAAACGGAGGCGGCCAACACCGCGCCCCACACCAGATCGACAATCGTGACGAGGAGCGGCCAATCCGTAAGGGTCGCGAGATTGGTCAGGTCATACGTGGCATACGTGATCAGACCGAACAGCGCACCGACAAAAAGCGCGTATGTCCACGAACCTTTCTTTACCGCGGGCGTGATGATGAAATACACCAGACCGACGATGAACAACAGGTAGAAGATGATCGCGGCGGTCCAGTTGACGGTATCGGTCATGAGAAAGCCAAGTTGATCGCGGTAAAAATCCTTAGCCACCAGCCCCAGCCAAACCATATCGATGGCGAAGAAGACGGGAAGCGCGATGGCGTAGAGTTTTGTGAACATGGTTGTATGCGGTCGTGAACCTGTCAGATCGGCAGTATATCACAGTTACCCCGGCATCGCCCAGAAATCAGACGCAAATAGGACCGGCTCGTCGCCGGTCCCATGATTGTGGTGATGGTGTTACTTCTTCTGGTCCGGCTTCGTGCCTTTGAAGTCGCTCGCGATCTTCTTCGCGCTCTGCTTGATCTCCTCGGCCGATTCGCGGACGCGTGCGCCGATGTTCGGCTCGGTCTCCTTCGTCCCCTCGAGCGGCATGATGAGCATCATGACGATGTAGGCGAACAGGCCCGCGCCCCATGCGAGCACCGTGACCACGGCGATGACGCGGACGATGGTCGCGTCGACGTTGAAGTACTCGCCGATGCCGCCGCACACGCCGGCGATGACCTTGTTCGTGCGGGAGCGCTGAAGACGTTTCGGTTGGTTTGGCATGGTGGGCTTGTTGATTCGTTACGTAGTTAACTGGTTGATTGGTGACTTACATGAACGAGTAGAGGCGCTTCTTCGAGCGCTTCACGATCTTCTCTGCATCCGCTACCTTATCGACGAGCGAGTACAGCACCGCGTCCGTCTCGGAGATGGTCTGGTGCCGCTTGAGCAGGTTCACGTTGATGAAGTAGTTGAGCTTCCGCCAGTAGTCCTTGCCGTAGAGGATGACCGGCCGCGACTCGATCTTCTTCGTCGAGATGAGCGTCAGGATGGAGAACAGCTCGTCGAGCGTGCCGTAGCCGCCCGGGAAAAAGACGTATGCCTGCGCGGACATCGTCATGATGCTCTTGCGCGAGAAGAAGTAGTCGAACGCCATGCTCCGCTTCACGTACATGTTCGTCCGCTGCTCGTTCGGCAGCTGGATGTTCAAACCGACCGAGTCGGCCTTCGCCTCGTACCCGCCGCGGTTCGCCGCCTCCATGATGCCGGGACCGCCGCCGGTCACGATCGTGAACCCGGCCGCACCGAGCCTTTTGGCAAGCTTTCGCGCGTCCTGGTAGTACCGGCTCGACTCCTTGAGGCGCGTCGAACCGAAGAACGTCACCGGACGCTTGATCGTCGAGATGAACTCGATGCCCTCGGTGAACTCGGACATGATACGGAAGATGCGCCACGTCACGTCGTTCTTGAAATCGAACGGCTGGCTGTGCGGTTCGACGGGTTGTTTCGGTCTCTTGATGGCCATGACCAGACTAGTGTAGCAGGATTTTTCCGAAATTCAAACCCCGGCCTAGCGCCAGTTCACCGTGAGCGACGACGCGCCGATGTCGATGTCCAGTTCGATCTTTTTCGTCGCCGAACCGTAGTTCGCGGATTCGTACACGTCCGATCCCTTGTCGACGAAGTCAGTGAGCGATTTCGAGCTCGCGCCGGCCTTGAGGTTCAATCGCGCGCCAACGGTCTTGGGAAGCGATAGGGTGAGCTTCGACGCGCCTGCATCGATCTTGACGTTCGCGGTATCCACGAGATCGCCCATTTTCAGATCGAGTGTGGTCGCGCCTGAATCGACGGTAAGATCGGTCACCATGACGTTCGAGAGATCGAGGTTCGCGGTCATCGCGCCGCCGTTTACCAGAAGCTCGGTCGGAACGGTGCTCGAGAGGTTCAATGAAAGCTCGTTCTTTGCGCCGCCGAACAGCACCGGGAAGTTCCTTCCTTCGGTCTTGAGATCGACGGTCTGCGCCGTTCCCGACACGGTGTTCGACTTCGTCAGGGTCGCGAAGTTGGTCTCGAACGTACCGTTCATGAGATCGGTCGCTCCGCCGCCGATGGTCACCTTCGCGGCGCCGGAGTTGATCTTGACGGTCGCTGTCGTCGCTGCGGCGTCCTTGGCCACGGTGATCGTTTCGGTCGATGTGGTCCGGTCCGTCGAAACGTTGCCGAACATGACGACCGCTGCGAACGCGAGTACGAGCACGGTGACGACGATGCCGATGATCGTTGAGGCGACCGAGCCGCGTACGAGCATCGAGAGCCCTATCAGGATGATGAACGCCGGCCAGAGCCGCCAGACGTCAAACCCGATCGACCATGACCACCCGAACGAGTTCGCGAGAAGCGACAGACCGAGCAGGATCACGAACCCGCCGAACGCGAACCGCCACAGGCTGAACCCGCGCTTGTAGTGGTGGTGATGATGGATCTCCTTGATGACCGCCGGTTGGATCGTTTCCTCCTTTTTCACCTTTTCAACCTTCGAACCTTCCTCGCTCTTCAACCCCTCTTCCCTCTTCACCTCATCACCTCTTGGACCTTCCTCGAATTTCGGTCCTTCTTCTTTCTTCACCTTTTCAACCTGTATACCTTCTTCCTTCCCCTCTCCAACCTTCAAACCTTCTTCCCCTTCCTGTCGTTCTTTATTCTGTTCCATAGTAGTGATCCTAGTAAAAGGTTATTTCCTAACGATGAGTGCGACCCCGACAAGGATGATCGCACCCGCCCACACGATGTCCCAGCGAACCCAATGGTGCGGGAAGATCGAGTTGAACAATGCGACAAGACCGACCGCGATGACGATCAGGCCGAACAGGGCGCGGCGGTTCGATGGTCGGGCCGTTCGGATGTCATCAGCAAGCGATTGCGCGACGTCCTTCATTTCCTCTCCGGCCTCACGTGCACGCTCCCCTATTTCATCGTCCTTCCCCTCGACGGGGATGATGACCCAGAACACGAGGTACGCGAGGATGCCGACGCCGCCGGACAGGCCGACTATGGCGAACACGATCCGGATGATCGTCGGATCGACCGAGAAGTACTCGCCGAGCCCGCCGCATACGCCGGCGATGACCTTGTCCTTGTCCGAACGGGTGAGTTTACGGGGTTGTGATGACATGACCGTTCCTTGTTCAACGATAAAAATGGACGCCCGAAGTATAGCCATATCATTGAAAAATTTCAAGTATCCACGTCCAAGACTCCCGCGTGGTGCTGCGAGAGTCCGAACGAACAGTGTGATGAACAGCGGGTCTACTCGGGCTCAGCGTACAGCTCCTGCGCCTTGCCCACGACCTGCAGGACGATGTCCGGAACGAGGCCGAAGAGGTCGGCCAGTGCCTCCCGGTACGACTCGTTGGAGAAGTGCACGATGATGACCGGTCCTTCCCGCTCCGTACGGCCGCCGCTGACGCTCGCGAGCCGTCCGACCATGGCGTCGAACTCGCTGACCATGCCGGAACCGATCTCGAGGTGCGTGCAGAAGCGCTCGGGTTCTCCCGGCAGCTTCACCGAGACGATGAACGCGTTCGCCGTCACTCCCGGGGTCACTGCCTCCAGACGCGTCGAGTGGATCACGCACTCACCATCAGG
>CAYGGS010000073.1:583-5348 GCA_964349545.1 uncultured Gammaproteobacteria bacterium | reverse complement strand
CTCTGACTTCGTTGCCTTCATCTCGTTCCGGATCTCACCGATGCGTCCTTCGACGGCCGACTTCTCGCCCTTGCCCTCGACGATCGTGGTGTTGTCCTTCGTCGCGATGACCTTGCGTGCCTGACCGAGGGCTTCCGTCTTCGTGTCCTCGAGCTTGCTGCCGAGGTCCTCGGATATGACCGTCGCTCCGGTCACGATGGCGATGTCCTTCAACATCTCCTTGCGCCGGTCGCCGAATGCGGGCGCCTTGACCGCGAGCACGCTGAACGTGCCGCGCAGCTTGTTCACGACGAACATGGCGAGCGCCTCGCCTTCGACCTCGTCGGCGATGATGACGAGCTCCTTCTTGCCTTCTGCCGCGAGCGCCTCGAGCAATTTCAGGATGTCGGCGACGGCCGACACTTTCTTGTCCGTCACGAGGATCGGCACGTTCTGGTACACCGCTTCCATGCGGTCCGTGTTCGTGATCATATAGGGTGAGACGTATCCCTTGTCGAATTGCAGACCTTCAACAACTTCGTGTTCAAGGCCAAAAGTCTGTGACTCTTCAACGGTCACGACGGCGTCGCCCTTGTTCTCGAACCGGTCCATGACCGTCGCGATCGCTTTCCCGACCTCGGGATCCTGTGCCGAGATCGACGCGACTTGCGCGATCTCTTCGGTCGTCTTTACCGGCTTCGAAAGCTTCTTCAGCGCCTCAATGACCACGGCGAGTCCCTTTTCCATCCCTTTCCGCATGGCAATCGGGTTCGCTCCGGCAGAGACGTTGCGCACACCTTCCTCGATCAGACTCTGCGCCAACAGCGTCGCGGTCGTCGTGCCGTCGCCGGCAACATCGTTCGTCTTCGATGCGACCTCCTGCACGAGCTGCGCGCCGAGGTTCTCGAACTTGTCTTCCAGTTCAATTTCTTTGGCGATCGTCACGCCGTCGTTGGTGATCGTCGGCGAACCGTAGCCCTTGTCGAGCGCCACGTTGCGGCCCTTCGGTCCGAGCGTGATCTTGACCGCGTTAGCGAGCTTGTCCACGCCGCGCTTCAGCGCCTGGCGGGCCTGCTCATCGAAATAGATCTGCTTTGCCATAATGGAGTCCTTTCCTTCTTATTCGGTGGTAGCAATGATGTCGCTCTCTTCGGCGACGAGGTACTCGGTCCCGTCGATCTTCACCTTGTCCGGGCCGTACTTCTTCAGGATGACCTTGTCCCCGACCTTCACGGACATCGGGACGAGTTGGCCGTCATCGTACTTTCCCGGGCCGACCGCGAGCACTTCGCCGTGCTCGAGCTCTTCCTTTTCGGCGGTGTCCGGCAGGACGATCCCCGACTTCGTCATCTTATCCTCTGCCACGGGCTTCACGATCACGTGGTCTCCGAGCGGTTGTAGCTTCATACAGTGAAATCTCCCTTTAATTGCTGGTTGATAAGGCTGTTTTTAGCACTCTTTATCAGAGAGTGCTAACTATCCACATTTTAACAACAGGGCGGATACTGTCAACCCCGTTAGAAGTGGGTGGTGATCGTTCACGAAATTCTATCGCTTTTTTTTAAATATGCGATTATATCCATACTTACAAAATTTCCCACTTCTAACGGGGTCAAGTTCCCTGTTATTTACGCGAACTATTTGTGTTCCTGGGTGCCTTCTTGTTTCGGTTTTCTGATAATCAAACGATATCCTTTATATTTCTCGTCTTGATCATCTTGCCATGCCTCGAGCGTCGTGGTTGCGCCAAGTTGCTCGATACTCGCGCACAACTCATCAAGAGCCGGCTTTCCTGAAACGAACTGATCCATTTCTAGTATTGGCCATAACCTTGCTTCCCCACCGTATTTGAGTACGCGGACGATTTCGCTTGCCCATTTTTTTGCATCCCCGAGATGTGTCCCTGGGTCCACGTACCGTGTGACCGATTCAAGACCGACTACTAAATCGAAGGATTCGTTTTTAAACGGTAATTGTTGTGCCAACGCCGCAACCGCAGACCGCTCCGAGTTGGGGTCCCTAAAGGATCTCAGCAACGAATCCTGCGCTAAATCAGGGTTCAAAGAAACAACGTTCGTGGTGATACCTTCCCGCTCAAGGTCTTTGCCTAAACTTTCGAATAACCCAGAGCCAAGGTCGAGAATTTTTCTATCCCGTAAATCTTCGCGATGAATACCAAGGGTCTCTTCATAATCCTGCAGGTGACGATCTGATGATGGACCATCCGGTCCAAAATCTATCGCGCGATAGGTGGTTCCTGGTTTGAAATGATGTTCGGGCATAGCTTTATTTAATTATCCTACGCCATCCTCGTCCTGAACGCCCAGTGGTATTCGACGCGGCGGTCCTTCTCGTGGAACTTCATGATGTCCTCGGTCACGACGACGTCGGTCGTGTCGTCGTGGACGCGGCTCCCCTTCTTCGCGAGGATATGCTCGTACTGGACGTCGTATGCGAGCCACT
The DNA here is from genome assembly GCA_964349545.1 of uncultured Gammaproteobacteria bacterium. GTDB lineage: Bacteria > Patescibacteriota > Patescibacteriia > SBBC01 > SBBC01 > CAINXF01. The sequence continues at coordinate 2,906 of CAYGGS010000073.1, read as the reverse complement.
CGCCGACGTCGCCGAGCAGGCTCAACCCGATCATTTCGGGAATGAAGCGCAGGATCTTCACAAGGACGTCGTCGCTGTGGTATGGCGCGGGAACGCCGTTGAAACCGTGCGGGACATGCGCAGCGACCCACGTGTTCGCCGCGAGGAATCTGCCCCAGCAGCCGTTCCGCTCGAACATGGGCACGACCTGCGTGATCCAGTAGTGCAGGTAGATATCGCGCTCGATCGCAGGGTGTGACAGGTGTTCAAGGTCCATCGCCCGCTCGCTCACGTAGAAGCTCAGGCACACGCGGTCCTTGACCCGGTCGTGGTGCCTGCGCACGCCCATCAGGTGCGTGAGCATCGTCACGACGGCGCGGGTGAGCCACAGTCGCCGCCGCTTCACGACGATGAACAGGTCGATGTCGCTCTCCGGTTTCGCATTATCCAGCGCCAGCGTGTTCACAACACCGACGAACTGCACGAACGGCACGAGCCGCAGGAAACCGGACACGCGTTTCGCCCGCCGCCACTTCCGCTCGTTCGCGAACTTCCGTTCCGTGCGCGTGATCACGTTCTGCGAACGGCCCTTCAGGCTCACATACGGTCCGACGCGGTCGAGATGCTCGGCCAGTGCTCTAGACCCCAGTGCGCGCTCGATGTCGGCTGGCGTCGCCTTCGCGACCTCGTCCAGATCCCACGCATACTCGACGTACAGCCACTTCCAGATCTCCTCGACGGTCAGCGGATACGAAACCACGTCGTGGTACGCGATCGCCGCAAGGATCGACTGTTCCAGGGGGGAGAGCTGTGGAGAAGTCTTGAGCATGGACGCCGTCATTTTACCCCACGCCGAACCCCGCCGCCAGTGGATGGCGCCGCCTCCAACCATATACATCCCCTCCTTATTTAAGGAGGGGTGCCCCGACCGCCCAGCGCGTCGGGGCGGGGTGGTCTTCCGAGACAGGAGACGGCACGCTAGCCGTTCCTCTTGCCCTTTATCTTCGTCGCCGACCGTGCGGCTGCTGTTGCCAGCATCGGCTTCAGGTACTGCCCGGTATACGACTTCGCGACCTGCGCGACCTGCTGCGGCGTGCCTGTGGCAACGATCTCGCCGCCCTTCGCCCCGCCTTCCGGCCCGAGGTCGATCAGCCAGTCCGCGCTCTTGATCACATCGAGGTTGTGCTCGACGACGAGGACCGTGTTACCCTTGTCGACGAGCTGGTTCACGACGCCCAAAAGCCGCTTCACGTCGTCGAAATGGAGGCCGGTCGTCGGCTCATCCAGGATGTACAGCGTCCGTCCGGTCGCGCGACGTGACAGCTCTGCCGCGAGCTTCACGCGCTGCGCTTCACCACCGGAGAGCGTCGTCGCCGACTGGCCAAGATGGATGTAGCCGAGCCCGACGTCATACAGCGTCTTCAGCTTCTGGTTGATCGCAGGGATGTGTTCGAAGAACTTCGATGCCTCCTCGACGGTCATGTTCAGCACGTCGGCGATGTTCCTGTTACGGTACGTGATCTCGAGCGCCTGCGTGTTGTACCGCTGGCCGTGGCACTCCTCGCACTCGACGTAGACATCAGGGAGAAAGTGCATCTCGATCCGGACCACGCCGTCGCCCTCGCACGATTCGCACCGGCCGCCCTTCACGTTGAACGAGAACCTCCCCGGACCGTAGCCACGGATCTTCGCCTCCCTCACCTGCGTGAACAGGTCGCGAATGTAGGTGAAAACGCCCGTGTACGTCGCGGGATTCGAGCGCGGGGTCCGGCCGATCGGCGACTGGTCTATGTCGATGACCTTGTCGAGATGCTCGAGACCGATGATCTCCTTGTGCGCTGCCGGGAGGTCCTTCGAGCCGTAGAAATGCTGGTTCAACGACCGCGCGAGGATGTCGGTCATGAGCGTCGACTTGCCCGAGCCGGACACGCCGGTGATGCAGACGAACTTTCCGAGCGGGATCGGCACGGTGATATCCTTCAAGTTGAACGCGGTCGCATTCTTGATCGTGAGTTGTTTACCGTTGCCGCCGCGATAGTCCCTCGGCGGATCGATACTGAGCTTGCCGGTCAGGTATTTCCCAGTCAGGGATTGCGGGTTCGCCTTGATGGCGTTCGGTGTGCCCTGTGCGACGATCTCGCCACCGTGCTCCCCTGCCCCCGGACCGATATCGACGACCTCGTCAGCTTCAAGAATGGTCGTCTCGTCGTGTTCGACGACGATGACCGTGTTACCGAGGTCACGGAGGCGCTTCAGCGTCTCGATGAGCTTGTCGTTGTCGCGCTGGTGCAGCCCGATCGACGGCTCGTCCAGGATGTACACGACGCCGACGAGCGACGAGCCG
>CAYGGS010000073.1:0-573 GCA_964349545.1 uncultured Gammaproteobacteria bacterium | reverse complement strand
CGAGCCGATCTGGGTCGCGAGCCGGATGCGCTGCGCCTCGCCGCCGGCGAGCGTCGATGCGTTCCTATCGAGGGTCAGATAGTCGAGTCCGACGTTATGTAAAAAAGTGAGGCGGTTCCTGATCTCCTTCACGATCTGGTGGCTGATCGTCCGGTCGCGCTGGCTCATACGGAGTGCCGGGTCCTTCGCCTTCGGGTCGCCGAACGAGCTGAAGAACGCGATGGCGCTCTCGATCGTCATATCCGACACCTGCGAGATGTTCCTGTTTCCCACGAGCACGCCGAGCACGTCCTTCTTCAGACGCTTCCCCTCGCAGGTCGGGCACGGGTACACGCGCATGTACCGCTCGATCTCGGCGCGCATGTAGTCCGAATCGGTCTCCTTGTACCGGCGCATCAGGTTCGGGATGACGCCCTCGTACGACGTGTTGTACGCCTGGACCTTGTGCGTGCCGCCGAAGTCATTGAGGTTGTAGAGTTGGCTGCCCGTACCGTTCAGCACCATGTCGAGCGCCTTCTTCGGCATCCTCTCGACCGGTATATTCAGCGAGAGCTTGTTCGCCGCAGCGACGCC
>CAYGGS010000072.1:0-5376 GCA_964349545.1 uncultured Gammaproteobacteria bacterium | reverse complement strand
GTATCGGGAAGTACGACAACAGGTCAATGACCGTGGTGATGCCCAGTTTCGCGAGCTTATTCGCGGTCGATGGGCCCACGCCATGCAGGTCGGCGATCGGACCGGTCAGTTTAGGCATGAAGGCAGTGTACTAAAAAAGCTGCGTTTCAGGAACGTTGGGAGCGAGACCCATGTTACCGTGCGGCACGGACCAGTGCGTGATAGCTGCGAACGAGGTTGCGCGTTTCTTTAAGCGCCGAACCGACGATGACGCGGTCGGCGCCGGCTGCAACGGCGAGCGGGATGGTCGTTCCGTCCATACCACCGTCGACGCTTATGTGTTTTCGGGGGTGGTGTTTCCTCAGTGCCTTGATGGTAGACAATTGCCGGCCGATGAACGCGTTTCCTTGGCGGCCCGGCCGTACGGTCATCACCTGGAAACCGGAGATGAACGGAACGTAGGGCGTGAGCGTTCGGAGCGACGTTCCCTGCTTGATCGCCATGGTGACATCGATGAAACCGCGCACGTTCCGTACCGCGTCGGGCGTCACGCCGCGTGATTCGACGTGGAGCACGAAACGGCGTATGCCTACGCGTACGCACGCGTTGATCCACGGGATCGGTTCATCCACCATCAGGTGTGCCGTGGTCCGCGGCGGAACCCTGAGCGACGTAACGCCCTTCGGACCGAACGATCGCGTCGATACGAACCGTCCGTCCATGAGGTCCAGCTCGATCTCAATGCGGTTGCGCCGTAGTCGGGTTATGCGTCGCTGTGCGGTAACGGCTGACCGTTCGAGCACGGAAGCGACGATCTTAGCGTGCGGCATGATCGATCCTCGCGATCTGCTTTAGTCTCCTGACGTCGCGTGCCGTTGCGCGGTACTTCGTATCGAGCCAGGCCGATACGATGGCCCACGCCTTTCGTCCTGTGATGCGCTCCGCGGGCAGGGCGATGACGTTGGTGTTGTCGTCCCGTCGCGACCGTTTCGCCAGCCAGACATCCGTAGCGACGACCGAGCGCACGCCCCTTGTCTTGTTGGCCACGATGCCGACGCCGACGCCCGACCGGCAGAGGACGATGCCGCGGTGCCTCGGGTTTTTTGCGACCGCCTGTGCGACCGCGCGGGCGAACTTCGGGTAATCATCGCGGTTGTTCAGCGTAAATGCGCCGCAGTCGACGAAGCGGATGCGTTCTGCTGCGAACCGCTTTTTAAGCGACTCCTTGAGCCGGTATCCGCCATGGTCCGCACCGAGATAGATCATGCGCGTGGTCGTTTGATGGTTTTCGCGAGATGGAACGCTCCGTACAAACCGCCGATATCACCGAGCGTGCCCTTGGCGACCTTCGGCGCGGGATAGAAACCGCGGAGGTTGTCCTCCAGCATGCGCCGCACCTGCGCGACGTCGATCCCGACCTTCTTGAACATGGAACCGCCCAGGACGATGACGTCAGGGGACCACATCACCACCACGTTCACGAGACCGTAGGCGAGCAGTTCGGCCTGTTGTCGCCACACTCGCGGTGAGGTGATCGTGTAGGGCGGCCGGTGATACTTCGCGGAGAGCGCTTCGCCCGACACCATCGTTTCGAGGTCCCCATGGAGGTGTTGTCGATGGTAGGACGGACCGTTCGGGTCGATGACCATGTGTCCCGGTTCGAACCCGTACGCGACCGTGTCGAGGTGCCTGTCGACGATCCGTGTACCGCCGATACCGGTGCTTACGGTGATGTAGGCGACGATGCGGTATGGTCTTCCGGCGCCGTACACCGCTTCGCCGAGTCCGACGATATCGGCGTCGTTCTCGAGCGTGACCGGAACACGGAACGCCTTGATGAGCGACGACTTGATCGGTTTTCCGATCCACCCCGAAACGTGCGGCGAATTGACGAACGTATCCCGCTTCTTCGAGAGCGTTCCGGCGATCCCCCCGACGACGGTGGTGATCCGCTTCCCGTGCGCGAGCATGTGCGCATGCTTTATGATGGTAGTGATGCCATCGGTGAACCGTTTCGGCGTCGGTACGATGACGGCGTTCTTGAAATCGCTGATGCGCGACGCGACCGAAATGCGCATGTTGGTACCGCCGACGTCGAAGAGTAGTGCGTTCATATGACCTTTTTCACCGTGGAAATAATTGCGGTCGCATCGATCTTATGCGCGCGAAGAAGTTGCACGGGCGTTGCGCTGTGCGGGATTCCGCTGACGGCGAGTGATGTTACGGATCCGGCGAGCGGACCAAGCGCGCTCCGTACCGCATCGGCGAGGCCGCCCTCTGGCCGGTGGTCCTCGACGACGATGAGGTGCTTCGTCTGACGCGCCGCTTTCTTGAGCGTTACGGCGTCTATCGGTTTCACGCCGTAGCAGTCGATGACCCGGACGTTGATGTGCCGTTTGGAAAGTTCATCCGCGGTCTTGAGCGCTTCGTTGAGCGTGACGCCGGCAGCGACGATGGTCGCCTTGTCGTCATTTGATGATCGATGAGTAAAGCTACCGCCGATGGTGAACGGCGTGGAAGCAGGATAGAGGATCGGTACGGGATTGCGCCCGGCGCGGAGGTAAACGATGCCCCGGGCTGTTAACGCACGCTCCGTGAGCTTTTCCGCTGAAACGGCATCGGCGGGATACAGTACGGTGCTTCCCTCGAGCGACCTGAACATCGCGATGTCCTCAAGGCCCATCTGCGAGGCGCCGTCCTGGCCTATCGATACACCTGCATGCGTGCCGATGAACACCTGGTGCGTTCCGGCGTACTGCGCCATGCGGAGCTGGTCGTGCGCGCGCGTCAGGAACGCGGCGAAGGTCGCGGCGGCCGGCAGCTTCCCGCGCGAGGCGAGGCCGTTCGCGATGCCCGCCATGTTCTGCTCGGCGATGTACGTTTCGATGAACCGCTTCGGGTGCTTCGCATGGAACAGTTCCGTGTACGTCGAGTTCTCCACTTCGCCATCCAAGACGATGAGCTTCGGATGTTTCGGAGCGAGACGCGCGAGTGCGTTGCCGACCGCCTGTCGGGTCGATACCGAACCGTTTTTGTTATACGAAATGGCTGGTACTGGCTTGTTCTTGAGCGACGGAGCTTTTAGTACGCGCGGTTTTGTGGTCGAGGCCTTGGCGGTGATGTCGCTCGGTCCCAGCGCCTTGAGCGCTTTTACCAGGTCGCGGCCGAGCAGCGGTTTTCCGTGCCAACCGTTCCTGTTCTCGATGAACGGTACGCCCTTGCCCTTGATGGTCTTCGCGATGATCATCGTCGGTTTTCCTTTGGTGGCATGCGCTGTCCGGTACGCTGCGGATATCGCGCGCAGGTCGTGGCCGTCGACGACGATCGTCTTCCAGCCGAAGCTCTCGACCCGTCGAGCGTAGAGCGCGCAGTTGTGCCCGACCATCGTCGGTCCGCGCTGGCCGAGCCGGTTTACGTCAAGGATCGCGGTGAGGTTGTCGAGCCGCTCATGTCCGGCGAACTGGATCGCTTCCCAGATCGAACCCTCGGCCATCTCGCTGTCGCCGAGGAGAACGTAGGCCCGGAACGGCAGCCGGTCCATGCGTGCGCTCAACGCCATGCCGACCCCGACGGAAAGCCCCTGGCCGAGCGAGCCGGTCGGCGTCTCGGTATACGGGAACTTCGGCATGGGATGGCCTTCGAGCATGCTCGTACGAGTGCGCAGTCGCATGAGCTCGCTATGCGTGATGGCTCCCGCGGCTGCATAGAGCGCGTACAGCAGCGGTGCGGCGTGCCCCTTCGAGAACACCAGCCGGTCGTTGTTGTGGTAGCTCGGCCGGCGAACGTCCGCGCGAAAATGGCCGTCGAAGAGCAGCGCGACCATCAGCTCGACGGCGGACAGGCACGACGATGGATGGCCTGAACCGGCCTTCGCTGTCGAGGTCAGGATGTCGCGCCGGATGCTGCGGGCGACGGGCTCGAGACGGTGCGGTTTTATTTCAGGGCTCATGGTCAAAGTGTACCACGGAAAATGACGCGGGAAAAGCGAGTGTGCAATGAAATATGGACACCAACTACGGCAGCCGGATGGCCGCCGTGGGAACGTTTGTGGAATTTATTCTGTAGCCGTCGGTTCCCCATACTCGATGCCGAACTTCACCCGTCCGTACGGCATCTTCCTTGGAGGATTATCGAGATCGAGTTCGACGCGTTTCGGAACGAAGCGGGTGGTCTGTCGTTCGCGCGCGGCGCCCTCCTCGTTGAAAAGTTTCGGCAGATTGAGCTCTGTTGGTGGCACATCCTTCATTTCGATCACCGCTCCGAGGTGCACGCTGCCGTCCTGCTTCGACGTTTCACGGTAAATGGTAGTCACGGCATCGAGCGTGAACTTTTCGACACGTTTCTTCTCATCGTCAGCGACTACCTCGACATCGCCTGATTCGGCCATAGTATCGAGCGTTTCTTTCGACGGTCGCATGACTCCTTCCGGGAATTCGAACAGCTCTCCGTCACCCCAGCTTGAGCCGGAACCACTTTTTTCGGCACGGCCATGCCGGACCTTGGAAAGCGCAACACCATCACCGACGACGCCGAGATGCTCGAACGTCACTGACCCGAAATCCCACGTCTCGAACCGTTCACGGTTCGATTCATTGGCCAGTGCAGGATCGCTCTCGGTAATCGGCGTTCCGTTCGTATCGACTATGACCTTTCCCGTTTCTGGGTCTGTTTTCAGTCGTTCGCCGGTAAATTTGCCACTTATGAACGTCGCAGTTTCACCGTTCGCACCGACCGTCTTTTGACGTTTGGACTGTGAGTATTCCTGGCCGTTATACGTAAAACGCGCATCAAAGGTTTCGTTTCCTTCGACGGTCGTTTCATCGGAGCCTTCGATATAGCCGTCGAACTTGTTTATTCCTGGGTCTCGACTGTCGGGTGATCCGTTCATGGAATTTGTGATTAATGTACCAACAAATAATGATACGCTTTTTAACGAGTTTGTCAACCTTGTATGTATAATGCCTTGATAAATACTCGCGTAACTGTTACCATGCTTCCGCATGTACCTGTTAGTGTTTATAGATTTTTCCCCTTGCCTGTGCGCCCGTAGCTCAGCTGGATAGAGCATCATCCCGTACAACCTCGCTTCGCTCGGTTTACGGGACAAGGCTTGCGGAATAGTTTATACACGCTCCTGGGCGCTCGTAGCTCAGCTGGATAGAGCATCAGCTTGCGGAGCTGGGGGTCGGAGGTTCGAATCCTCCCGAGCGCACCAGGAGCGTGTATAAGGTCGCAGGCGATGTCCCGAACCCGACGAAGGAGCGGTGCGCGACTGCCGGGCGCACCAACCTTCGCCTGCCTGCGCGAAGCCGGAGCTTCGCTACAGCAAAGGCAGGCCAAGGCTACGGTTGGCAAGCCAACGATACCCGACTTCTTCGCTGATTTTTTACCCGACGT
>CAYGGS010000071.1:0-5547 GCA_964349545.1 uncultured Gammaproteobacteria bacterium | reverse complement strand
GGCGGTACAGAGCGGCAATTTCTCCGAACCAAGCCTCGAATTCCTGTTTCTTACGTCCGCTCTTTCCAAGACTCGGTGTGTACACATGGATCGCCTTCAAACGATCGCCGAACGCGGTGAACCAGCGTTCGATGACTGCCGGATCCTTACCATCGTGTTCGGTCAACGCATGATTGATATCGAGCGTGATACCGCAATAACGCGATGCTTCCTTTTTCGTAAACCCGTGCTTTTCGATCAGTTGTTCCGTCACCGCTTCGATGAGGACCTGCATCTCTTCCACTGTCTGGCCCCACCGACCTTCCCGACCATCGATCGGCATGTTCTCGACGGCAACAGACGCACCCGTACGTCCATGCATTGCTGATTCTGCAAGAAGCTCGGCATATTCCATCATCAACATCTGTTGATCTTCCAACGACATACTCGTAAACGTTTCATGCCGGATCGATGGCGGATGGATGGTCGATACACTGCCGAGTTCGTTTGCCAACGCGAGTTGTCGCTGCAGGACATCCCGATTTGAAAGATGATTCCCTTCAACTCGCGGGTTCATGATGTGGAGCGAGAGCCGGATGTCTGGATGGCGTTCGTGAAAATTACGAAGCAGTATTTCAATTCCCGGAAAGTCATCGTCGGACCTAAATCGAAGATCGATCTGTACTTCATGAAGTTCTCCGCGCTCTGCCATCGCGAGCTGCTGTTCTATCTCCGTTCGTGCATCAACATCGCTCCCTTCCCGTTCCGCCGAAAAGGAGATACCGATACCACGAACGAACGGGTCGCGCTCGATTCTTGCTGCATCAATTCGCTTCTCCGCGTCTGCGTACCCTTCACTGTCATGACGTTCAAGGCGCAGCGCCTCTGCCTCAACTTCGGCTTCATGTTTGGTATATCGTTCCGATGTCATACTATCTTCAGTATTTTCTGATTCCGCCATTCTGCAATCATCTTATGATCCCCCGACAGTAGTACCTTCGGCACCTTCTTCCCCCTGAATACCTCGGGTCTCGTGTACTGCGGGTATTCCACGAAACCGGCATCGACATCGGTCTCATCCTTCGATGAATCCTTGTGCCCCAGAACACCCGGCACCATGCGTGCGACCACGTCGGTCACGATGACCGCCGGGATCTCGCCGCCGGTCAGCACGTACGGCCCGATCGAGATCTTACCGTCAATCCAGGAATCGACGCGCGCATCGATGCCCTCGTAACGGCCGCAGATCAATACCACGTGCTTCAGTTTCGCCATCTTCCGTGCGACCGTCTGCGAGAACTGTACGCCGCCCGGGTCCATCGTGTAGACCTTCGTTGTTTTCGGCCGCTTCTTCTTGTCGGCGGCCTTTCCAAGGACTTTTTCCAATGTCTTCACGATCGGCTCGACCTTCAACAGCATACCCGGTCCGCCGCCGAACGGCCGGTCATCGACCGTGTGATGCCGGTCGTTCGTGACATCGCGGAGGTCGTGTACGCGCAGATCAAGCACGCCCTTCGTCCGGGCGCGCTTCAGTATGCTCTCGTTGAAGTAGGTCTCGACCAGCTCAGGAAAAATAGTGACGACGTCAAAACGCATGCAAACAGTATACAATACCCATTAGGAAATACCTACAGCGCGGGTTTTAACCCGCGCTGTGATCGTTTGCTTGTCCGATGTTACAACTTCAGATCGTCGATCGGTGAAACGCTTTCCTCGACCGGTGCCGCTGTCGGCGCTGCCGCGGCAGGGGCTTCGTCCTTGTGCGGGCCCTTGCGATAACCTTCCGGCTCGTAGATCTTTAGATTTACCCGGGCGTGATTCTTCGCGCCAACGACCCGCAGCAATGTGCGGAGCGATTTCGCGGTCTGGCCCTGGCGGCCGATGACCTGTCCGAGGTCCTGAGGATTCACCTTCAGGGTGATGAGCACTCCCATTTCGTCGACGATGCGGTCGGTCGAAACGTCTTCGGGGCGGTCAACGAGGGCCTTCACGACGTACTCGACGAACACCTGGTCTTCCATTGGTTCTGCCATACGGTTTCCTGTGTGCTTCAGATGATCACGTGCTTTCGATGCCAGTGAGTCTGTCGACCTGTAGTCACCCGTCGGGCGACTCCAGCTCCTGGTGCTATCAGCGTAGCAATGTGCAAAAACTACGTCAATCCCGTTAGAGAATACAGAAAAACCCGAATGAACAAGACCGAAAAATACCGGATATATTATTGCTTTCTCTAACGGGACAAATCGTCGTCCGATCCGCAGGAACAGTGTCTATTTGGTTTCTGCCGGTGCTTCTTTCTTCTCTTCTCCGGCAGGGGCGAATCCGGCGTCGCCGGACTTCTCTTTCGGAGCTTCAGCTGGCGCTGCAGCAACGGGAGCGGCATCGGCTGGTTTCTCTTCGACCGGCTTCTTCTTCGGATGGGCGACCTTCACCTTCGGGCCCGGCAGCAAACCGGCATCCACGAGGATGTTGTGCACCGTATCCGACGGCTGTGCGCCGACCTTGAGCCAGTGCTCAACGCGGTCGCGCTTCAGGTTCACCGTGGGCGGGTTCGTATGCGGATCGTAGGACCCGAGGAATTCGTTCGCGGTGCTCTGCGGACTTCTCGTCTTCTCGGAAATGATGAAGCGGAACGTGGCGTGACTGCGTTTGCCGATGCGGCGGAGGCGGATGACCAACATAGTATGCAAAAATTACGGATGAACTGCCCGTAGATGATAGGGGAAACGCGGATTTCCGTCAATCCCGTTAGAAAGAAGCGTGAATAAACCGTAAAAAAGGATTATATGTACGCTGAAATAATAGGACTTTCTAACGGGATCAACCCCGTTAGAGAGTCGTATAAATAAACCAGGCACGCCCATCAACCACTTCCACAAAGTAGCTGCTTTCTATCGGGGTCACTTTGACCCTCTGTACCCTACGAGGTGCCGTTCCGATGCGTGGCTTGCGAACGCACCTTATCGACAATGAAGCGAGGAACGCCCATCCGCTCCATGGTACGGAGATGCCGCTTCTTATTATATCGGGCTGATCGATTTCGGGGTATGAACAAGTTGGAAAGATACATGATTGTACGTTGCTTGAATGTTTGGTATTCCTACTACACCTCATAATAATCGGGTATTTCAATGCTCGCGTCGCTCTATATAGGACGTTCCCACCCCGTCGCTATGACAACAACATTCCCCGCACCCTAGTATGAGCAGTGCGGGGAACCCTTTATCCATCGAGTGGTCCCTCCTCGTTGTCGACCGTCAGAAGACCCACTTCGTGGATTCCGTTCGCTCACCGTCGCACGGCTGCGGACGGATCGTGCCGTCGTGCTCCAGCTGTACCAGTACCGCAAGGACGTTCCCCGGCGGGCAATTCAGCCGGATCCCGATCTCACGCGAGTCCATGGCCACCCCTCTGTAGAGGGCGAAGTACGTCATGAGCTCCAGAACGGTTGGCACGCGGTTCCCGGTCGTCTGCGCCGCATGGATCGGCGAGGCCAGGCACTTGTCACGCATCTCCCTGAGCTTCCGGGCGTTGTAGCGGATCATCTTGTTCGACATGAGCCCTCCGATGCTCGCCGATGGCAACGTCACGACACGCATTTTCACGAACGACAACTGCCTGCGCTTTGTATCGCATTATGTGGAGTGCGTCAATACCGCTCGTACTGACGTAAACGCGTTCGCTACCAAGCGGGCGCGCTGTTCTTTTTTACTACCAACAATGAGCGCGACCTTCGCGTAGAGCGACGTTGTCGCCCCGTAAAGGGGACGTGGTCCCCACGGGGACTTTACGTCGGTCGCGCTTATAAATATCCGTCGAGTCCGCAGCGCCAAGCATCAGGGCGACCGCACCAATGAGTGCGACCCTCGGTCGCACTCATTCAATATCTCCATCACGAGGAAGCGGCGACGATCAGGATACGAAGTATCCCACCTACGAAAATATCCGTCGCGCCTCGAGAGCGAGGATCAGGGTGTCCGGCTTTGCCGGACAGACCCCTAACCGAGCGGTTCGAGCGCGACACCTTGCAAGGGAAAGGGGGAGCGTCGGAGGGGGAAACCGTAGGTTTCCCACCCGAATATCTACCTGTTCCCGTACCGTTTTATCACTTCCTCCGCCTGCTCCAGCTTCACGGACAGGAGCTTCGACACGCCGTCGTCGCCCATGGTCACTCCGTAGAGTATGTTCGCCTTTTCCATCGTGGCGCGATTGTGCGTGATCGTGACGAACTGCGTCTCGACAGCGAGGTGGGCGAGGATCGCGGCGAACCGCTGCGAGTTCGCCTCGTCGAGCGCTGCATCGACCTCATCGAGGACCACGAACGGTGACGGGTTGTTCGAGATGATCGAGCAAATGAGCGCGATCGAGGTGAGCGCACGCTCGCCGCCGGATAGCATGGTGATACCTTTCAGACGTTTGCCCGGCGGTGTCGCCTGTATCTCGATGCCGGTCACGACCCGCTCGGTCGTGGCCTTCGGCTTCTGTACCGGCTCATCGTCATCCTCTTCATCATCCTCATCGTCGGCATCCTCGTCCTCTTCTTCATCTTCCTTCACGATCTCCTTCTGCAATATCAGTTTCGCCGTGCCGCCGTTGAACAGCGTCCGGAAGTACTTCCCAAACTGTTCGTTGATCTTATTGAACGCATCGTCGAAACGCTCCTTGATCGTACGATCGAGCTCCTCGATACCCTGCTCGAGCTGCGCCGACGCCTTGATGAGGTCGTCGTACTGCGTCTTGAGCGACCGGTAGCGCTCGTCCGTCTCGTGGTACTCCTTCTCGATGCCTTCGTCGATGCCGCCGATGAGCCCGAGCTGATGCTTGATGCGGAGCATCTCCTCGGCGTCCTCGGGTTTCGGCGGCGCGGTTTGTTCCGTTCCCTCGAATATCGCGGCCCACGCGCTGTCGTGCACCTCCTCCTTGATCTCGCGTTCGACGTCCTGGACCCGCGTCTCGAGGCGGGCGACCTCGACGCGGACGTCGTTGCCCTTCGCGGTCGCCGCATTCAGAAGGTCCTGCGCGGTCCGCAGTTCGCGCTGCACGCGGAACAGCTCGTCGCGCTTCTTCGTCTCCGAGGCGTTGAACTGCTGCATTTCCTCAGTGATCGAGGTCAGCTTCTTGTCCACGGCCACGATCTTCGCCGTGAGCGCGGTCGCTTGGGTCTTGTTCGTCTCGCTCGCGTCCTCCTTCGTCTCGGCGCGCGACCGTTCGAGCTCCCGCTCGAGCCGCTCATGCTCCTCGCGGAGGCGGCCTATCGTCCGCGTCAGGAGCTGGACCTTCTCGTTGCGCAGCCTGATCGAGATGTCGAGGTCGTTCCGGCGCGCGATCACTTCATCGCGTTCGACGAGCGCGCGCTGCAGCATTTCTTGCAAATCGACGACCTGCGCCGCTTTTTCGCTCGCGCCGACCCGTTCGAGACGGTCTGCAAGACGGTTCGTCCGCTTCTCGAGCTCGTCCGCCCGCTTCTTCAGGGTGTCGAGTTGTTCGACCGATGCGGCCTCCCTGATCTCGGTGATGAACGACCGTTCGAAGGTGAGGAAATCGGTGAACTCGGTCTGTACTTCAGGC
>CAYGGS010000070.1:0-5661 GCA_964349545.1 uncultured Gammaproteobacteria bacterium | reverse complement strand
ATTCGGCCGGTGAACGCCGTGGTCGACGCGACCAACTATGTCATGTTTGAGTACGGCCAGCCGCTGCATGCGTTCGATGCGGCGAAGCTTGCAGGCCCGACGCTCACCGTCCGGACCGCGCTCTCGGGCGAGCCGCTGACCACACTGGACGGCGTGAAGCGAAGCCTCGATCCGTCGATGCTCGTGATCGCGGACGGGAACGGGCCGGTCGCGCTCGCCGGTGTCATGGGCGGTGCGGACACCGAGATCTCAGCTGCGACGAACGATATCGTCCTTGAATCCGCCGTCTTCGATCCGGTCAGCGTCCGGCGGACGTCATTGAAGCTCGGACTCCGGTCCGAGGCGTCGCACCGGTTCGAGCGGGGACTGCCATCGGAATTGCCTGCGCAGGCGAGCGATGCCGCTGCTGCGATGATCGCCGGACTGTGCGGCGGCCGGATCGAAAAGGGTATCGTGTCCGTCGGGAAGCGTGCCGCTGCACCGGTGACGGTACCCATCAAACCCTCGCTGTTCCAGGAGCTGCTCGGCATGTTCGTACCGCTCGCGCTCGCGAAGAAGGTGTTGACCCGCCTCGGCTTCGTCGTACGCGGTTCCGCGACCCGGTGGACCGTGACCGTACCGATGTACCGGCTTGACGTGCGGTGCGCGGAAGACCTCGTCGAAGAGGTCGGCCGCGTCGTCGGCTACGAGCGGCTTCCCGAGGTGCTGCCGCACATGGAGTTCGTGCCGAAGCCGCTGCCGCAGCTCATGAAGCTCAAGGACGACGTCCGCGACCTGCTCGTCGGATTCGGGTTCTCCGAAACGATCACACACGCGTACTACGGGACGTCCCGGGCGCAGGCCGTCGGCGGCGAACATTTCGAGGTAGCGAGTCCGCTCGACAAGTCGCAGCAGTACCTTCGTAAGAGCATCATCCCGCAGCTCAAGGACGTTCTGGTGTCGGCCGTGGACGCCGGGCAGGATGCGAACGTGTTCCAGATCGGCCGCGTGTTCACGCCGGTGTCCGGCAAGCCCATCACGAAGCAGCAACCCTGGAAGCTCACGATCGGTATGGCGTTCAAGGCGCCGCAGGGCTACTGCCGTGGCAGAAGGATCACCGGCATCCTCGATGAACTGTTCGAAGCAATAGGCGTCATGAGTACAGCGCTCGGTACCTCGAAGGTGCATGTTGACTTCACGGGCCTGAAGGGGCGCACCATCGAGTGGTGTGAGCTCGACCTTTCGACCATGCGCGACAACTTCGCGCCGTTCAGGTTCACGCCGCTCCCGAAGTACCCGGCCGTGCAGCGCGACGTCTCGTTTTGGGTGCCCGAATCCCTGCACTACCGCGAGATCGAACGGGCCGTCACCGAGGCCGGGGAGCCGTTCCTGGAACACGTCGAACTGTTCGATGTCTTTGAGAAGTCCGGGAAGCGCAGCTATGCGCTTCGGATGACGTTCCGGTCGCTGGATCGGACGTTGACGGAAGCCGAAATTTCCGCTAAAATGAAGGTAATAACAGACAAGCTCAAGGCACGCGGCGCCGAGCTTCGATAGTGAAAAAACCATGAGAAAAACAGCCCTTGAAACAGACCCGGAACTCTATAGGATGCTTTCTCACGAGCAGCGTCGGGCTTTCAGGAGAGGCAGCCGGGCACAGCGCAGGGAAGAAGCTCCGCCTCCGCCGCCTTTGTCCGAAGCGCTTGTTTTGGAGCGGAAGGTCGAGTCGAATGAACGAGGATTCCGTAAGCAACGTCAGTACGTTATGGATGTTATCCGTGACCTCAATCGGGAGTTTGGTGTCGGCGGCGGCAACAAGGATTTAAGACGGCGAACTGCTCTGAACCCTGCATAACGCACCTATGGCAGATAAGGACCACAAGAAGAAGAAAGCGGCAGCTGGCGAATATACCGCAAAGCAGATCACCGTGCTCGAGGGGCTCGATCCGGTGCGGAAGCGCCCGGGCATGTACATCGGCAACACGGCGTCCGAAGGCCTCCACCATTTGATCTGGGAAGTCGTCGACAACTCGATCGACGAGGCAATGGCCGGCCGGTGCGACAAGATCGACGTGACGCTCGAGCCGGGCAACCGTGCCTCCGTCACGGACAATGGCGCCGGTATCCCGGTCGACAGGCATGCCGTTACGAAGAAGTCGGCGCTCGAGACCGTGCTGACGATGCTGCACGCCGGCGGCAAGTTCGGGGAGGGCGGCTACAAGGTGTCCGGTGGCCTTCACGGCGTCGGCGTCTCGGTCGTGAACGCGCTGTCGAGCTGGATGCGCGCCGAGGTGAAGCGCGACGGCAAGCTCTGGGCGCAGGAGTACAAGCGCGGCAAGCCGACGGGCGCGGTGAAGGCCGTGGGCGCCGCCCGCGGCACGGGCACGACGATCATGTTCGAGCCGGATCCGACGATCTTCACGGTCCTCGACTTCAACCTGACCACGGTCCTCGATCACCTGCGCCAGCAGGCATATTTGACCAAAGGCGTGACGATCAACGTCGTCGACGAGCGCCTGAAGCCATATAAGCCCTACACGTTCTACTTCGAGGGTGGCATTGCGTCGTACGTCAAGCACCTGAACCACAACAAGGAGGCGAAGCACGAGAACGTGTTCTACGTCGACAAGGAGTCCGGCAAGGTCCGCGTCGAGGTCTCGCTGCAGTACACCGAGGACTATAAGGAGACCGTGTTCTCGTTCGCGAACAACATCTTCACGACCGAGGGCGGCATGCACCTCGTCGGCTTCAGGACCGCGCTCACCCGTGCGATCAACAACTACGCGCGGAAGCAGGGGTACCTGAAGGAGAAGGACGAGAACCTGACCGGCGACGACGTGCGCGAGGGATTGACCGCGATCATCTCGGTGAAGGTGCCGGAACCGCAGTTCGAAGGTCAGACGAAGGCGAAGCTCGGCAATGCCGAAGTGAAGTCCATCGTCGACGGCATCGTGACGGAATCACTAGCCGAGTTCCTCGAGGAGCACCCGCGCGACGCCGAGGCCATGGTCGGGAAGGTCATTTTAGCCTCGCGCGCCCGCGTGGCCGCCCGCGCAGCCCGCGAGACCGTGCTGCGGAAGGGCGCGCTCGAGGGCATGACGTTGCCGGGCAAGCTCGCCGACTGCAGCTCGCGCGACGCATCGCAGTCCGAACTGTTCATCGTCGAGGGGGATTCGGCAGGCGGCTCCGCGAAGCAGGGACGCGACCGTGAGTTCCAGGCGATCTTGCCGCTGCGAGGCAAGATCCTGAACGTCGAGCGCGCTCGGCTCGACAAGATGCTCTCGAACAACGAGGTGAAGTCGCTCATCATCGCGCTCGGCACGAACATCGGCGAGCAGTTCGACATCTCCGGCCTGCGCTATCACCGCATCATCATCATGACCGATGCCGACGTCGACGGAGCGCACATCCGGACGCTGCTCCTGACGCTGTTCTACCGCTACTTTCCGGACCTCGTGACGAAGGGCCACGTCTACATCGCACAGCCGCCGCTCTTCCGCGTCAGCCGCGGCAAGGAGTTCCACTACGCGTTCGACGAGGCGGAGCGCGACAGGTTCGTGAAGGAGCTCACGCCGAAGGAGGCGGGGAAGGTGGAGAAGGGGAAGAAGGTTGCGAGGGGGAAAGATGTCACGTTGAAGCTCGATGGTGCGATGATCGGACTGGAACAGGAAGGGGAGGAAGGTAAGGAAGGTGATGAGGTTGTGAGGACATCGACAGGCGTGTCAATTCAACGCTATAAGGGTCTTGGCGAAATGAACGCCGAGCAGCTCGCGGAAACGACGATGGCGCCGGGTAGCCGCATCATGAAGCAGGTCACGATCGACGATGCGGAAAAGGCGGACGAGATCTTCGACATCCTCATGGGTGCAGAAGTAGCGCCACGAAAAAGATTCATCCAAACACACGCGAAGTCGGTGCAGAATCTTGATATTTAGTTTTCCGCAGTACAATGGGACCTCTCGCGTTCGCTCGAGGTGACATTTCTATCAACACTGTCACTTCGAGGCAAAGCCGAGAAGTCTCGTAGCTTGACGTATCGTATTGAGTGAATGACAATGGGATCAGACAATCAGTGGCGCACGGGATATCATGCGCCGTTTCTTCGTCTACATCCTTTGCAACGAGCGCCGGACGGTATTCTATACCGGTGTCACCAACGACATCGTACGTCGTACCATGGAACATCGAAGCGGTCGATTCCGTGGCAGTTTTACCTATCGATATAATGTGTACCGCTTGGTGTATGTTGAAGAACATTCTACGCCATATGATGCGATCACAGCAGAGAAGCGGATTAAGGATTGGCGCAGAAGCAAGAAGATCGAGCTTATCGAATCGTTGAATCCGTCGTGGGATGACTTGTCCAATCGACTTTGTTGGTTTTTATGATAGTATTACCATATGGACCACGACCTCGATACACGCCTGAAGGAGATCGAGCGCAAGATCGACCGCATGGAAGCGACCATGCGCAAGGTGTGGGCGATCTACAAGTGGTCGATCATCATCGCGCTCATCCTCGTCATCGTTCCGCTCGTCGCGATGACGTTCGTGCTTCCCAGCTATTTCAAGTCGCTCGATATTAACGGCTTACTATAAACATCATATGAACAGAGACACCAGTGAATTGTATGATCATGAACAATTCGAGGCGTACCAGGAGGAGACCGGAGTGACGGAGCTTCTCGCCGATGCGGACGAGGCCGAGCACCTCGCGGAAGCCCTGGGAGTGAAGACCATTCCTGACGACCATCCGGACCGTTCGCGAATGCTCGATGACGCGGAGGAACGCTACGAACGGGTCGTTCGTGCATTGAAGGGGAAGCACGGGAAGATCGACGAGGGAATGTACGTCGATCTGGACCGGATGCGTGAGGACGCGAAACGGCGCCTCGAGACCGCGCTCGGATGCGCGATCGATGTGCTTGATGACGAAGAGATCGCCTGACCGATGATCCGCGCGGTCCTGTTCGACATCGACGGCGTGATCGTGGACTCGGTAAAGGGGAACGCCGCGATGTACCGCGACCTGCTCGGCCGTTTCGGGTATCCTGGACCGACCGACGAGGAGCATGCTACGCGGAACCATCATACGTTGATCGATAATGTCCGTTATTTCGCGAACGGCGCGCCCGAGGATGACATCCGGAAGATCTTCGAGCACGCACGGAAGAACCCCCGCGGGCACGAACTGATGCTGCTGACCGATGGCGTCAAGGGTGCGCTCGAGGCCCTTCAAGGCCGGTACTCCTTGGGCGTCGTGTCGAGCAGGCTGCATGTCGGGGTCGGAAGTCTGTTGGACCACTTCGGTATCGGCGGTTTTTTCCCTGTACGCGTCGGTTTCGAGGACACGGAGGAGCATAAGCCGCACCCTGCACCGTTGCTGTTCGGTGCGGAAAAGCTCGGCGTGAAGCCGAAGCAAACGGTCTATGTGGGCGATGCGCAATCTGACATCGATGCCGCAAAGGCCGCGGGTATGAAGACGGTCCATTACTCGCATAAAATATTGCCAGGCGACCACGCTACCGTGTCGAATTTTTCCGACATTCCGAAGGTCATCAGGTCGTTCTGATCCGCGTCGTCATTCTACGATTTCCCTCGACATCATTGGGTACGTAAAGCGAGCCCGGATATCGTCGTGATACCAGGGCTCGCGTAGTCTCGAATGTGCTTCCCTCCGTG
>CAYGGS010000069.1:0-5662 GCA_964349545.1 uncultured Gammaproteobacteria bacterium | reverse complement strand
ACCCGCACCCGAACGCATCGCCCGCACCGGTCGTATCGACGACGCGGATCTTCCTCGTGCCGGAATGGTACGAACGTCCGTCGACATGCGCATATGCGCCGCGCGGCCCGTCAGTGATGACGAGCATACCGGGCAGTTCTTGCGAGAGCCGGTCGAACGCTTCGCGGGCATGGTCGTAGTCGTCGCCGACAAGGCTCGTCGCCTCCTCGCGGTTCAATAACACGAGCGACGCCATGGCCATTAGCGGCTTGAGTCTCGCATAGCCTTTCGTAAGTTCGGCTACGCCCGGGTTCCATGCGACCCTGATCCCCTTGCGTCGGGCGAACCCGAAGATGTCATTGAGCAGCGTGGTATTCCCGCCGAGCGCGGTGACGTAGAACCATTTCGCGTTCATCGAACGCCACGGCATTTCCTGCGATTTGAACTGGGCGGAAGCGCCGCGATAGATGAGCACGGTCCGCTCGCCCCGCGCAGTGAGCAGCAGGACCGAGTACGCGGTCATGTGGCGCCTGTCCTTCACTACCAACGAGGTATTGACGCCTCCTCTTTCAAGCTCACGGAGCACTTCGCGGCCGCGGCCGTCGTCATGACCGATCCTGCCGACGATGGCGGTTTGGAAGCCCTGACGCTCGAACCCGACCGCCGTGTTCGACGCGCCGCCCCCCGTCTCGAACAGTATCTCGTCGATATCTATCTTCGACCCGAGCGCGAAGCACTCGGCCTGGCCAGTCGAGGACGTCGCATCCTTCAGGACCTTGATCTGCCTGCTTCGCATGAACACGTCGCGTGTGGCCGAACCGATGGTGATGATGTCGTACATACGTGTGTGTTAGTGGATGTATTTTTTGATCAGTGGTCGCGTGTCGTTCACCTTACAATCATTGAACAGCGATCCGACCTTCTGTTCGAGCGTCGTGGCGATCGCACGTCGGACATCACCGGGCAACGACGCGATCGCCTTCTTGAACGGTCCCCACGCGCGCTTCCGCTGCTTATAGATGAACTGCTGATCGGTCATCCCGGTTTTTCGCAGATCGGCAAAATGTGCGAACAGATATGCGTAGATCTCCTCACGAAGTTGTCTAGGGAACGAGGGGTGGTCGAACACGATGTTCTGGAATCCGGACGACAGGTGCACCTCGGCGACCCCGAGGGACGGGAACTGCGCGATCTGCCGCTCGGTGAGCGTCGAGGCGCCGTGCTGGACCGCGCCGGCGAGCCCGAACTCCTCGCGCGCGAGCCGCGAAAGGTTCTCGAGCGCATCGACGTCAACGATCACCTTCTGTAGCGAACCGTCGCGGTTCGGCGTACCGCCGTGGCTCGTGCCGGTCTGTACCGCGATCTTGCCGATGCCGCGCACGTCCCCGATGCGGGTCCGGTACTGCGACATGAACGCACGCAGGTCGCCGCTCGTGCTCACGCGTCCGCCGATCTCCCCGATCTCTCCGCCGATGAGGACATCGTCGCCGTGACGCTCGCGTATGTACTCGGTGAAATGCGCGGTCAGCTCGACGTTCCGCGCCTGCTGGTCGTTCAGCTTTCGCTTCGACAGGTCCACGGTTTTCGAGGCGTCGATGTCGATATGCCCCATACCTGCTGCTACAGACGCGTCGATGAGCCTTTCAAGTGCGGCGACCTCCTCGTCAACGCTCTTCGAAGGATCTACCTGGAAATGATCGCCCTGTATGAAAAGCGGGCCGGCGAAGCGCTCACGGAGCGCGGCACAGAGCGCCATGACCACGAGATCGTCCGTCGTCTGTTCGCCGTAGTGCATTTCGGATCGCGCGATCTCGATGATGAACGGCCCGACGCGGTTGCGCGCGGCCGCCCTGAAGATCGCACGGATGAAATCGTAGCTCAAGCCGCGTACGTTGATGGCGGGTACCGTGAACCCATGCACGGCGCCCGTACCCATCACCTCGTACAACGCCGACAACGACGCGGTACGGATACCCGCAGCGGCCGCGCGCCTGCGGATCTCCCGTCGCGCCGCCGAACGTTCGCGTGCAGCGGAAAAAAGCGCCTTGAACGCAAGGTTATCGAACGCGGTCGGTGAAACGGCGGCTGTTCGCTGTGTTCCTGAACGGTTCATCACGCGGTATTCGGACTTAATGATACGACCCTCTGTACTGTAGCATACCAGATATGACCACGACCGGAGAACCCCTTCAACTTATCGTACGATGATGACGCCGCGGAACGCCGGGTTCCGGTCGTCATGGTACGCGACGCTCCCGGGCGCCGTAAAGGTATGTCGGAAGCGTTCATCGCGTTCGATGGCGACCGGGGCACTGAACGCCGTGCGGGATGAGCCGTCGTCCGCATCGGGTTGGTGCGGTACGTCGTCCTCGTTCGTCCAGGTGACCGTGCCGCCCGTCGCGACCGTCACCGATGCCGGGAAAAAACCGTCCGAAGTCACCTTCACCGTCACATCCATCGGAGCTATACGCTCGCCCTCGGTCGTCGTGAACCCCGATGCATCGGGATCATTGAACCTGACCACGGGGCCGTTGTAGTTCCCGATGACCACCGGGGCGTTCACGGCCTCAGGGGACACGTTCCTGTTCCTGTTGCTCCCGAAATTCAGCGAGCACCCTCGGTACACGAACGCGATGATCACCACCGATACGATGACCGATACCGAGGGTGACAGCAGGCGTGAGACCGACCGTTTCATCACTTTCGTTGGATGGTCTTCCGGACCGTGCGGGTTTCCGAACGCCCGGGCGACCGCATCATTGACGGGTTCCATGGCGGATCGAACGTCAGATCGACCGTGACGGCGGTAACACCGTTGCACGAGGCGACAGCGCAACGCACCTGCTCCGCGATCAAGGGAGCCAGCGGACATGCCGGTGTCGTTAAAGTCATGAGAACAGCGACGCTCTCCTTCTGCACGGTGATGCCGTAGATGAAGCCAAGGCTGACGATGTCGACGCCGAGCTCGGGATCGGTCACGCGACGCAACGCTGCCCGTACCTTCGCGACGGTCACTGGCGGACGCGGGGTCGCCATCAGCTCGCCAGCGCCTTCTGAACCATCGTCGCCAGCGCCGCGGCACCCTGGATGTTGAGTTCGAGCGGACTGGTCCGCGTGTCAGGATCCAGCAGCAACGGGGAAGCGTCGACGAACAGCGCGGACGACCCGATGCCCGACCGGACGGCAGCGGAGAAATTGATGTCACCGTCGGAGCCGATACCGCCGATGACGATTGTCTTCACGCCGAGCTCCGCCGCCTTGGTCGTGACCATGCTGATGTTCGAGAGGGTCGTACCCCTGTCGATGCCGCGTTCGGAGTCATACCTACCGATGTCGACGACGAGATACCGGGGCGGCTTCGTAAACAGCTTCAGGAGCGCGCCGATCGCGTCGGTCGACGTCATCGCGGCCCCGTAATCGACCGTCACCGGAAGTTTCATACCGTCCTCAAGACGTTTCGATAACGCATCGGCAGGTATACCGACCATCGAATTGCCGAGGAGCACTACGCGCTTCCCGGGCGGCTCCGTACGTTTCATATTGTAGAACGCCCATACCGCCTGGTCTTCCTTCGTTGCATTGCTCAGGTCGATGCCGCCGACCGCCGTGCCGGAGTCCCCGCGCTCGTCATCGTTCCTCCCGACCAATAAGAAAATCGCTCCGCCGAGCAGCAGTACGACGGCAAGCGAGGCGACGATGATGGTAGCGGAACGGTGCCTCATCTATGGCCGTTATCGGTTACGCCGTACGCGATGGAACCCGCCGAACGGGACGACCTTGATACCGCGGCGTTCGAGCACATCGACGAACAGGTTCACGCCGATCGAATCCGACGACATGTGGCCGGCGATGATGGCGTTGATGTGCGACTCCTCGGCCTGCTTCTTATGCTCCTCGGACATGTGCATGCCGATGACCGTACCGATGCCCGCCTGCGCGAGCCGCTGGTACACTTCCGCCGATCCCTCGGTACCGCCCGTGAGCTCGGTCAACGCGACCTTGCCGATGAAGCGGTCCGGCCGGCCGG
Source organism: uncultured Gammaproteobacteria bacterium (assembly GCA_964349545.1). Classification (GTDB taxonomy): domain Bacteria; phylum Patescibacteriota; class Patescibacteriia; order SBBC01; family SBBC01; genus CAINXF01. The sequence continues at coordinate 1,656 of CAYGGS010000069.1, read as the reverse complement.
CGAAGAGCCGCGGACCGGCCTTCTGCTTCGCCGCTTCGCGGTATTCAGGGATGGTCCCAAGAAGCTTCAGGATATCGGCCACGATCTCCAGTTTGCCCTTGTTCTTCGCGAGCAATTTCTCGAGGAACGTCGCGACGAGGTTGTCGGTCGCCGTATGCGCCGACATGAACGGAAGATCGAGCAATTTCGCCGCGTCGATCTCCCGCTGATGGTTGATCGGCGAGAGCTTGCGGCTCACTTCGTCCATGCGCGGATGCATGAGCCCCTGCGCGACGTTGATCGGGACGCCGTACTTCGCGAACACCTCGGCCTGCAGGTTCATGACCTCGTGCAGTCCGGCAAGACCGAGACCAGCGGGATGGTGCGTGATGACCAGATCGATCGGCGTTTTGTCAGAAATCTCGTGGGCCAGAAGCAGCTCCGACGTGCCCACGTCGATGCCGACCGCGACGCGCTTCACGGTCCTTTTCGGGTCGCCGCAGTAGATCCTCGTGTCTGAGTACGGGTTCCAGAGCGACTCATGGTCGAACTGGGCCTTCTCTTCCTTCGACAACTTCTCGAACCGCGCCTTTTCGCGCACCAAATGTCGTTTCACCGCGGCAACGCCGCGAAGGTCGTTCTTGATGCCGAGATCGACGGCAAGGCGATGGATCTGTTCTACCGTGAGCGACATACTGGCCTTTTCATTAGTGGTATGACCTTATACTACCACAAACGAACCGCGTCATCCACAGGGTCCGATGCGGGATTGACGCGCCCGGTACCGCATGGTACAACCCCTTCGTTCGCGCTTCCCGGCTCCCCTTTCCGACGGCATACACCGCCACGTTCCAGAAAGGAACACCATGCGCTCGCTCGGGATACTGCTCTTTGTGCTCGGCTCACATGTCTGGTTCATCTACTGCCGCCAGTTCGCGTACGATGAGCTGACTAGGAAGCCGCTCGGCCTGGTCTAGACCGTACCAACGCAACACCGCCATCTCCCGATGGCCGCCCTGAACCGGCGTAACCGGTTCCGAGGACCCCCTGGCACTTCCGCCGGCGTCGTAAAGGGTTCTTATGTTTTGTCGTCGTCTGCCGTCCCGCCTGCGTCGAACTTCTGCCGTATCTTTTCGACGCGCTGCTCAGCCGACTTCAAACGGCCTTTTAGGAGCTGCGCGAGCTCAAGTCCCTTCTCGAACTTCTCGATCGCGGCATCGAGGTCGATCGTGTCGCTCTCGAGCTGCTCGGTGATGCGCTCGAGCTGCTCGTACGCCTCGCCGAACGTCGGCTGCTTCTTCACTGGTTTGGGCTGGGTCATGATACCTCCGTTATGTCTGATGATGCCTGTCCTTCGCCGAACCGCGTGCTGATGCGGTCGCCTTTTGAAAGCGAGTCGCTCCGCCTGACCGTGTTCCCTTTCGCGTCGGTCGTGATGCTGTACCCTCGCTTCAGGATAGCGAGCGGCGACAGCGACTGCAAGAGCACGGCGCGTTCGGACAATGATGTCCTCTGGACATCAAGTTGCTGCGTCATGCGCACGGACAGCATGCTCACGAGATGCTCTGTGTGCGCTTTCTGATGTGAAATGCGCTGCAGGAACGTTCGCAGGGTCAGCGGCAGCTTTGCCACGTGCATCCGGATGGCCGCTCAATCAACCTGAAGGAGGGGATTGTC
>CAYGGS010000068.1:0-5674 GCA_964349545.1 uncultured Gammaproteobacteria bacterium | reverse complement strand
CTTCAATGCTTTGACGAGCTCGTCCGAGTCGTCGGACTTATGTTTCTTGGCCATCGTGATGCTCCTCCTAATTATTTCTTGCTTGATTTCTTGTCCGTATCGGCGGGCTTCTTCTCGTCGGCCTTCCCCTCTTCCGTGTCGGCGTTCTCGTCGCCTTCCTTCTTCTCCTCCTTGATGCCCTCGATGTTCTCGACAGCAGCCTTCTCGTCGACCGCCTCCTTGCCGAGCGAGGCAAGTTCTTCCTCGCTGCGTGGCGGTGTGACGAGCGCAACGACCTCGTTTTTGTTGTCGAGCACGGTAATCCCCTTCGGTACCGCGAGATCCTTAACGTGTATGAGGTCATCGAAGGTCCTGAGCATCGAGATATCAACGGCGATCTCCGGCACGAGATCGGCAGGAAGCGTCTCGACCTTTACATGATCGAGGCTCTTGACCAGGACGCCACCGAGTTCCTTGACCGCCGCGGATTCACCGGTGAAGCGCAGTACGATCTCGGCGCGCAGTTTCTCGGTCATCTTCACCTGGTGCAGATCGGCGTGGATGATCGCATTGGTCAGCGGGTGACGCTGTACGTCCTTGACGATGACCTTCGTCGGAGCGTTATCGTCGACCACCAGGTCCAGCAGCGTGCTCTCACCGGCCTTCTTGAAGATGCGCGAAAAATCACCTGCTGAAACGGTGAGCGGCTTCGATGCGACACCATGGCCATAGAGCACCGCGGGAATGTGACCGCTTGAACGGATGGATTTCGTCTTCTTCCCGAGCATCGTGCGGGTGCTGGCGTTGAGAATGAGGTCGGACATAGGCTGTGATCGGTGTTACCGCTGGGTAAGTAAGGTGGTAAGGGGGCCGTCAATAAGGTGTTCGTGGAGGGACACGGCGTCATCCTCGTTCACTACGGTGCTGCTTGAGAATTTTGCCACCTCGTCCCTTGCGAGATCGGTCATGATCCCGATGGACTGCGGACCGGTGCCGTTCGCCAGAATGAGGGCGACGATGGAACCGCCGCACTGCACGCATTCGATGTGGACGACATGCGCATCCTCCTTCTGGGCGATCACCCGAGCCGCCCGGATCGCATAGTGCGAATCACAAAACGGGCACGCAGTGAGGACGCGGAGGTTACCGTCACCGGTTATGAACGCATCGAGGTAATTGCTCTGCATGAACGGTAATCCTTGGGCGCAGTATACCAAGGTCGCCTTCCGCCGTCAAGCACGCGGTGGCCGAACCTCGATCACCGCGACGCGGTTCGTGATATGACGCTCATTGAAAGTCCGACGGCGAGGAGGCTGCATATAAGGGCGCTCCCACCATAGCTCAGGAACGGCAACGGGATGCCGGTCAAGGGTATGAGGCCGATGTTTCCGCCGATGTTCAGGAATATCTCGAACGTGAACATGATCATCGTGCCGGCGAGCAACAGGTTACCGAAAAGGTCGCGGCCGATGCCCATTCCCCGCAACAGACGGGAGAGGAACACGGCGAACAGCGTCAACAGGACCAGCACGCCGACGAACCCGAGCTCCTCGGCGATGACCGCAAAGATGAAGTCGGTATCCTGGGTCGGGAGGAAATTGAGCTGCGACTGCGTACCGAGGCCGAGCCCCCGCCCGAACACCTTTCCCGATCCTATTGCGACGATCGCCTGGCGTACGTTGTAACCGCTTCGGAGCGGATCAGCGCCGGGATCCAAAAACGTCATGATGCGGTTCTGCTGGTAGTCCTGGAGTCCGAACCAGCCTATCGACGCGACGACGGCCATGCCGACCAGCAAGAGTGCGAACCGGCGGAACGGCATGCGCAGGAAAAGGAGCAATCCGAGCCAGATGCCGACCAGCAGCATCGCGGACCCGAGGTCCGGCTGGAGCATCACCAACGCGGTCGGGAGCGCGACGATACCGCCCGACATCCCGATCACCTTCCAGCTCGCGCCCTCGTCGGCATGGTCCGAAAGGTACCGCGCAAGCACGACGACGACGAGCACCTTCATGAGCTCGACGGGCTGGAACGTCGATCCGAGGAACGAGAACCACCCCGTCGTACCGCGGAGCGTCGTTCCTACGATAAGCACCGCCGAGAGGGCGCCGAGGCCGATGCCGTACAGCACCCATGCGTAGGAACGGACCTTCCTGAAATCGATCGATGCGGCCACCACCAACGCCACGAGACCGATGCCGAACGAGAGGAGCTGACGGTAGAACTTCTCGATGCGCGGCTGCTCGACGTTCAAGGTGATGCTGAACAACGTGGCGACGCCGACCGCGACCAACAGCATCGTCACGCCGAACAGCATCCAATCGAAACGACGGAACAACCCACGAAAAGGGATCGTAGCCATACCGATCACTGGAACGATGCTGCGTCAAGCAGGTCGAGGACCGGGGTCACCGTGACCTCGGCGTTCGACGGCAACGACTGGAGCCAGGATGCCTCGATCGTCCTCGTTTCGAGCGCCTTAAAACGCTCGACGAGCACGTCGCCGATCGCGGCGATCGTACCACCGCGTTTCATGACGATCACGAACCGGACCGACGTGAAGGCGTACACCGACCTGTTCGTGACGCTCGCCGTGAACCGGGTGCCGACGACTCCCGCGGCAAGCCCTGTCACGGGCCTGATCGATACGTCGGACAACGGGAATACGACCCCGCCGGTGAACATCGAGAGGTCGGAGGGATGCGCCCATGCGACGTCCACGATCACGACCTGCGGCACCGTCGCGGCCGATGGCGCGGCCATGGCGACGTTCATCTGCGTCAGGTAGGATTCCGCAGCGGGCCAGAGCGTCGATCTCTCGTCGCGCGAGGTCTCGCTGCCATACGTGAAATGGAAGGTCACCTCGACCGCCGCCCAGAGGGGGTTCGGGTTGGTCACCGGTACGATGAAGTCGTATCTCCCGTTGCCCCGGTCGAGCGCGACGGCGTCCTCGGTGACGAGGTCCTTCGGGGCGAGGGCGTTCTGGAGCTGCGGTGACACGAGAGGCTCCGCCATCCGGCTGATGCCGCTCACCGTCCGCATGGTCGAGAACGAGTAGGTCGTGAACATGACCACGAACACGATCAGCAGCAGCACGTCGGCGACGAGGATCGACATCGCCCACCACGTACGAAGCTGGTCGCGATGCACTGCGAACCAGTAGCCGAACTTCAGGGAAAACGCGTCCTTTTCTTCAGCCATGTATTCGAGTGTAGCATAGGCACGCCCCATCCAGAAAGCCCTGTTGGACAGACCCCTCTCAACGTGGTACAGTGGACGAGCTACGCCGTCAGACCACCACATTTATGACCCCACACAACATCCTCCTCATCGTGCTCACGGTCTGCATCTCCATCCTGACCGGTTTCATGGTGTGGTTCCTGTACTATCTCATCGCCATCGTTCGCGACCTGCGCCAGACCTCGAGGATACTCCATGAGAAGGTCGAGCAGCTCGGCACGATCCTCGACGCGATCCGTGAGAAGATAGGTGATTCCGTATCGACGCTCTCCATCCTGACGCAGATCGTCTCGAAGGTAGCGGATCGCTGGCAGCAGCGCCGCACGAAGCGATCGTCCAAATCCTCCGACGGGGAATAGACGTTCGCGCCGTCCGGATCGATACCGTGCGTGCGGGTTCCCCGTTCACGCGTCATGTTCATCGTATGCGATTCGTCAACCTCCACACACACTCGCACTATAGCCTCCTCGACGGGCTCCCGAAGATCGATGCGCTCGTCTCCTATGCGAAGGAGATCGGCCTCGAGGGGCTCGCCCTGACCGACCACGGTAACCTCTACGGCGCCGTCGAGTTCTACCAGCAGGCCCGTGCCACAGGGATCAAGCCGATCATCGGCATCGAGGCATACTACACCCGCGGCAGCCGCCATGACCGGACCGGTCGCTTCGACGAACGGCTGAACCACCTCATCCTCCTGGTCCGCAACGCCGAGGGGTATGCGAACCTGTTGAAGCTCGTGTCCGCATCGCACCTCGAGGGGTTCTACGGGAAACCGCGCATCGACATGGAACTTGTCGAACGGTACCACGAGGGGCTCACCTGCCTCTCGGGGTGCATCAACGGACCGATCCCGACCCTACTCGCGAACGGGAACGATGCCGAAGCGAAAAAGCTGTCCGTAGCGTTCCTGCAGCTCTTCGGCGAAGGTAATTTCGTTTTCGAACTCCAGGACCATCCCTCCGTACCGCAACAGGCCGTCGTGAACCGGAAGCTCGCGGCGCTCGGCGACGAGCTGGGCGTACCGCTCGTCGCCACCACCGACAGCCACTACCTCCGCCCCGAGGACGCCGAGGCGCAGGACGTCCTGCTCTGCATCCACCTCAAACGCCAGCTCTCCGACACGGACCGGATGACCATGCGGAACGAGGACCTGTCCCTTGCGCCGTACGAGGTCATGAGGGAACGGTTCAAGGAATTCCCCGGCGCCGTCGACCATGCGGCGACCATCGCCGACACCGTCGATTTCGAGTTCGAGTTCGGAAAGACGATCCTCCCCCACTTCGAGGTCCCCGACCGGAAGCTTCCGATCGACCATATCCGGACGCTCTGCGAACAGGCGCTCCCCGGTCGGTATGGCGCGAGACCGGCGGCGCAGGTCAAGGAACGCCTCGAATTCGAGCTCGGCGTCATCGGCAAGACGGGGTTCGCCCCCTACTTCCTCATCGTAGCTGACTTCGTCAACTGGGCGAAGACCAACGGCATCGTCGTCGGCCCGGGACGCGGATCAGCGGCCGGCTCCATCGTCTCGTATCTCCTCAACATCACGAACGTCGACCCGTTGAAGTACGGGCTGCTGTTCGAGCGATTCCTGAACCCCGACCGTATCGCCATGCCCGACATCGACCTCGATTTCGCCGACAGCCGGCGCGACGAGGTGATCCAGTACGTCCAGAAAACGTACGGCGTGAACCACGTCGCCGGCATCATCACCTTCGGCACCATGGCCGCCCGTGCCGCCATCAGGGACGTCGGGCGGGTCCTCGGCTTCCCCTACACCTACTGCGACCGCGTCGCCAAGCTCATTCCCATGTTCACGGGGCTCGACGACGCGATCCGCACCGTGCCGGAGCTGAAGGAGATCTACGAGAACGATCCCGACGGCAAGCGCCTCCTCGACACCGCGAAGAAGCTCGAGGGTGTCGCGCGGCACGCATCGCAGCACGCCTGCGGATTCGTCATCACGAAGGACCCCCTCGAGAACACGGTCCCGGTCCAGCGGGCATCCGCCGACTCCGACACGCTCATCACCCAGTACTCGCTCCATCCGATCGAGGACCTCGGCATCCTGAAGATCGACTTCCTCGGGCTCTCGAACCTGACGATCCTCGAGACGACCAGATCGATCGTCCGCGCGGTCCGCGGCATCGAGCTGGACGTCGATCACCTGCCGCTCGACGACCGCGCCACCTTCGCACTGCTCCAGCGGGGCGAGACGACCGGCGTCTTCCAGCTCGAATCGTCCGGCATGCGGCGCTACCTCCGTGAACTGAAGCCCACGGCGCTCGAGGACATCGACGCCATGGTCGCCCTGTACCGGCCGGGTCCGATGGAGCTCATCCCGCAGTTCATCGCGGGCAAGCACGGGAAACATAAACCGACCTACCTCGATCCCCGCCTGAAACCCATCCTCGAGAAGACCTACGGCGTCGCCGTGTACCAGGAGCAGGTCATGCAG
>CAYGGS010000067.1:0-5681 GCA_964349545.1 uncultured Gammaproteobacteria bacterium | reverse complement strand
GACGAGGAGGGGACAATATAGAATCGGCGTGCGGGTGCCGCGTCACGCGCAAGCGAGGGCGCTTGCGCTGGGACTTGGCCGTCCCATCACCGCGACCAGCGCGAACATCTCGGGGAAGAGGCCGACGAAGTTGCGCACAGTGGTCGAGAGGACGTTCCGTGGTATCGTGATGGTGAACGGCGCGTGCGGTACTGCAAAAAAACCTTCAACGATTCTTTCGATGGACAACGGAAAAATGAACATCCTGCGCCGCGGCGCGGTCCGCGTGAAATAATATGCGACATTTCCATACCGCCTGGCATTTCCCGCACTACTTCAAGAAGCACCTTCCGAAGCAGCTCGAGGAACTGTACCTGACGTCGGCGATCACCGACTTCTCGTCGGCTGCGCTTGCGATCTTCGAACCGATCTACCTCTGGACCCTCGGCTACGGCATCCGCGAGATCATGGTGTACTACCTCGTCCTGTACGTGGTGGACTTCTTCCTGCTGCCGCTCGGCGGAAAGTTCGTCGCGCGGTTCGGCCACGAGCGGTCGATCCTCATCTCGAGCCTGTGGATGGTCGGTTACTACGTCGCACTGATCAACATCCCGAACCTGTCGAACCTGTTCTACATCGCGCCGCTCCTGTTCGCGCTGCAGAAGGCCTTCTACTGGCCGGCGTACCACGTCGACTTCATGCGGTTCTCCGCGAAGGAGGAGCGCGGCGCCGAGTACTCCGGCATCGCGGCGCTGTCGACGATGATGTACACGCTCGGTCCGATCGCCGGCGGCCTGATCGTCAAGTTCTTCGGGTTCGACGCGCTGTTCATCGTCGGTATCGTGTCGATCCTGCTGTCGAGCATACCGCTGTTCGTGACGAAAACGCCCGTGAAACGGGAGGTATTCTCGTATTGGAAGAGCCTGGTCCTGCCGTTCCGCCGCCGGTACCAGCGGACGACGGTGGCCTACCTGAGCCTCGGGCATGAGCTCATCCTGATGACGGTCTGGCCCATCTTCATCCTGCTCTCGTTCGGCGACCTGTTCGACGTCGGACTGCTCGTCGGGTTGTCCGCGCTGGTGACCGCGCTCGCGACCCTTGCGATCGGCAAGTGGGCCGACCGCGTGCCGAAGGGCCGTGTATTGAGGTTCGGCGGCCTCGGCAACCTGGCCGTGTGGCTCCTCCGCATGGTGAGCACGGTTCCGCCGATGGTGCTCGTGATGGAGTGGATCGGCCGCATTTTCTACAACTCGTCGGTCGTGAGCATGGCCGCGATCACCTACGACCGCGCGCACGAGGACGACTACACGTGGCACGGCGTGCTCTACGAACAGGGATTCGCGATCTCGAAGGCGCTCATGGCGCTCGCCGTGTTCCTGTTCGCTGTGCACGTCGACCCGTTCGTCATCGCGTTCGCGCTCGCCGCCCTCGTTAGCCCCCTCTCTCTTGTCCTCTAGCGAGCTCCAGGTCAACCGCGTTATGCTGAAGGAGCTCATCAGGGGCTCCGGCATCAAACCGCGCCACGAGAACGGCCAGAATTTTCTGATCGACAGCGATGCGGTCGATGCGCTGGTCGGTGCTGCTGACGTATCGGCAGGCGACACGGTGCTCGAGATAGGTCCGGGGTTCGGTGCGGTGACCGGCGCGCTTCTCGAGAAAAAAGCGAAGGTCATCGCCGTCGAGCTCGACCGGATGCTCGCAGCGACGGTGAAAAAACGGTTCCGCGATGAGCCGCTGCTCACGCTCGTCAACGAGAGCATCCTCGACGTCCATCTGGAGGACCATGTAAAGGACGGCGGCTACAAGCTTGTCTCAAGCCTTCCCTTCAACATCACTTCGATCGTCCTCCGGCGGTTCCTTGAGCAGGCGCCGCGTCCCGCCGTCATCTCCTTGGTCGTTCAGAAGGAGGTCGCTGAGCGCGTGGCGGCGCCCCCGGGAAAGTTGAGCGTGCTGGGCGTCGCGGTCCAGTACCTCGGCGAACCGTCGATCGTGCGCGAGGTACCCCGGACGAGCTTCTGGCCGGTCCCCGACGTCGATGCAGCGGTCATCCGCATCGGTGTGCGCAGCCATCCGTCTCCGCATGAAATGGCGCGCGTGTTCCGGCTCGCGAAGGTAGGGTTCTCTGCCAGAAGGAAAATGCTGCATAACAACCTATCGGCAGGCTTTCGGATATCAGGTGAAGTGGCACGAAAGCGATTGGTTGAAATTGGCTTAAATCCGCTGTGCAGAGCCCAAGATCTGACCGTTGAACAGTGGCGAATACTGGCTACCACATGGTTTTGACATATGTAGTCTCCTGTGCTATAATTTATGCACAGTAAAATAAAGAAATGGAACCTCGATCTTCATCAGATAACGGTCGGGAACATGATGGGGGAACACCTGACACTTCCTCTGAACCCCGGGCGCGACGAAAGCGCCTTTTTAGCGTGGTTTTCTTCGTCGGTTTTTCTGCGCTCTTGATCGGCGGTTTCTCCCTGTACGACAGGCTCCATACGCCGTTTCCGAACGTGAACTCCGCAACCGATATCGGGAACACGGATGATGATATTGCGAGCGTCATCAGTGCCCTGAAGGACAGGGATACGGATGGTGATGGACTGACGGACTACAATGAACTGTACGTGTACAACACGAGCCCGTTCCTGAAGGACAGCGATGGCGATGGAACGAGCGACGGTGCCGAGATCGAGGCCGACACCGATCCGAACTGTCCTGCCGGGAAGACCTGCGGTGCGGTCGCTGCCAACACGAACGCCGGTACCGATGTGCCGACCGAGGTGTCAACGTTACGGCAAGCCCTCATCAAGTCAGGGGCGCCGGCGAACGTCATCAACAACCTCGACGATGCGACGGTCATCAGCCAGTACCAAGCAGCCGTGTCGGGATCGGGCACGGACCTCACGAACAGCGGCCTCGTCAACGCCGACCTTGATAACCTCAGCGCATCGCAGCTACGATCGCTCCTTCAGACGAACGGCATCGACGCGACGACCCTGGACACCATCGACGACAGCACGTTGATGACGCTCTACTACGAAGCATTGAGCAACACCAACTCATAACGAACGACGTGAAATCGTCCCCCGATCACACCACGAAACCGTATACCGGCGTACACACGCCGGTAAAGATCGTCGGACTTTGTTTGATCTCAGTGATCGCGATGATCGGTGTTGTCGGGAGTATCCCGTTGGTGTATCCGCACACTGCGTCCGCACAGCTCCCGACGGGTTTGTTAGACTCAGCACTCGCGGAGCCGTTCAATCCCATCGCCGACATGACGCAGACTATGAGTGACGCTATCGACGCGGTTCCGAACACGCCGCTGGTCGTTGCGATCACCGCAAATACGCCTGCGGCAAAGAACCGGATACTGGATAAGATCATGGCCCGCCTGAAGGATACGCTCAAGGTCGCAAAGGACGTCGCCTACAAGCAGAGCGTCCGCATCTTCTACCAGCAGCTTGCGAACGTGACGACGGAGTACATCCGGACGGCCGGTACCGGGCAGAAGCCGGTCTTCATCACCGACCCGAACTATTGGCAGAACGTATGGAATGGTGCGCAGAACAACTTCCTCGATTCGATCTCGACCGACGTCTTCGGGGTGAGCCTTGCGGCGCCGCCTGCCGAGCAGCAGAAGCAGATCGGATTGCTCGTCCGCGGCATCCTGAACCCCGGGACCGTCTGCGAGGACAGGTGCATGAAGAGCTACGATACGCAGCAGCAGCGCATAACGAAGATCCAGGCCATCCTCGATAAGGTGAACAAGGACAAGCGCGAGCTGCCGAGCGGAACGAACATCCTTCCCAATTGTCCGCTCGCGGGCGATGTGTTAAGGAATCCGACGATAAGCATCGACGGGACAGTGACACAGCAGATCGATAAGAACGTCTGCGTCAACACGATCGAGGACCTTCTCGCGACCGAGCGGGCGGTATCGACGAAGGGATACACCAACTGCGTGAGGGGCTGTCGGAACTCCCGGGCGAGGATACAGACCGACCCCATCCTTAAGGAGCAGATCGGCAACGAAGCGGTCGCCGCGGCGGTCATGGACCTGTACGACCCGAAGAACAGCGCGATGGGACAGACGTTGAGCATCCTCAATAAGTCCGCGGACAAGGCTGCGAACGCGGTCGCACAGGAGCAGACCGCGTACAACACAAAGATAGGCCCGAGCCGGACCGTCGCAGGTCTGATCACGGCACCGGCGGTGCTCGTCGAGCAGTATACGAAAGATGCGCTCTCAAAGGCGACCAACGACGTCGATATCGTCACCGGTACGAGCCTCGCCGACACGATCAGCAAGGCGATCGGCAACGCGCTCATCCAACGCATCGTCAACGAGTGGTTCAAGAGCAAGTGCGGGCTCAATCCCGGTGCCTGCAAGAACCCGACCGGTACCTCGCCGCAGGCCCGGCTCCTGTTCGGGAGCTCTTCCGGTGCCCAGGTGAGCACCGTGCAGCTCGGGAAAACCCAGATCGTGAGCGGCGAGCCGTCGCGCAACACGACGCCGACCATCGAGCGGCTCGAAGCGGATGGGTACGTCGATCAGAAGTTCCGTGAGGCCGTCGAGCAGGGGCTTACCGTCGGCGAAGCGCTCGAACAGGGCAACCTCGACAGTGCGCGGATGTTCGGGTTCGACCAGAGCAACAACCAGGCGACCTACGGCTACTCGTACCAGAGCATCCTGCATCTGGTAACGTCCCGGATCGTCCCGGTCGGATGGCAGCTTGCCGCGGAGTACAAGTATGCGGTCGAGCAGTCTCCGCTCGGGCTTGGCGAGCTCGTCGAACAGTTCGATGTCTGCGGTCAGGACGCCGACCACGACGACGATCCGACAGTGACGCGGTACTGCACCGGCGGTAGGAAGGCCGTTGCGCGGACGCTTTGCACGACCGATGACGAATGCGTCGAGAACGAGGTACGCTATTCCTGCATCGAGCAATACTCCGCGAGCCCGTACTGCGGCCTCGTCGATCCCGATTGGGTGTTGAAGTCGCCGCTCTCGTACTGCCGGCGGCAGGGGGCCGGGGAAGAACTGCTCAGCAAGACCTTCATTTGCGATGCCGATACGAACAATAACGGCCGCATTGACTGCAGCAGCTCGGGACTGACCGGAGGCGATACCGGTCGCTACGACATCCAACGCAAGGAGGACGTCTGCGTCGATCAGCCGACGTGCGTCGCGGAGAACGAGGACGGCTCCTGCCTTTCCTACGGGTACTGCTTCGAGGACGAGCGCACGTTCAGGTTCGACGGCACCATGTGTCCGTCGTACTATTCGTCGTGCCAGGCGTATACGAACGTGAACGACGAGAGCGTCGCCTACCTGACGAAGACGATCGACAGGGGCGGTTGTTCGGCGGACAACGCCGGATGCGCCCCGTACTGCGCCGACCGGAAGGACAAGGACAGGACATGGATGTGCAACGTAGACCCGACGGCCGATCCCGTCTCGTATGTCGCCGTCGCCTGTCCGGCGGGAGAGACCTGCACCTGCCGGAACGCGAACGGGGAGTCCTGCCAGGTCGCTTCCGGAGCCGACCGATGCGACCTGCCGTCAGGCGGCACCTGCTGGCTCGGCACGAACTTCCTGCGCTTCACGGCACAGGCGGAGGAGTGTTCCTCCGATGCGGAGGGCTGCCGCCAGTTCATCAACAACTATGGTAATATTGTTACCATCAAGAATGGTA
>CAYGGS010000066.1:0-5730 GCA_964349545.1 uncultured Gammaproteobacteria bacterium | reverse complement strand
ATACGATATTGGTGATAGGGTGGTTCTCTTGGAACTATTGTATCAGACACATCAGGTGAAGCGCCATTGGCAGGTACGGTCCGATATGGTATATCAGTAGCGTGAAATCCGTACGGCACAAATCGTCTAGAAAAATCGCCTTTGTATCTTTTTCAAGCAAGGCATACCGCGAGAATCGGGAACGATACCGTCCGTTGCTTGATGCCGTTGAACGTCGTTGTGGCTATGTAATCGCATACCGCTGGTTTACCGCACACAACGGGAAATCTCCCGATAACATTCATCGGAAATCACTCGATGCGATTCGCGAAGCCGATATTGTCGTGATTGAGGGAACGGTCGGTTCGACGGGACTCGGACTTCAGATTTCATATGCCATTCAGCTCCGTAAGCCGGTCTTTCTTTGTATGCGGAAGGAACTACAACAGCGCCGGAATCATGCATTCCTCAAAGGACTTCGCGTCTCGAACGTCCATTTTGTATATTACCGGACGACATCTGACCTTACCGTAGCACTAGTCCGACTGCTCTCGAACGCGTCTGCTGATCAACAGGAAAAATTCAATTTTATCGCGACCACCCGCGTAAAGAGCATCCTAAATCGCGAGAGTGCCCGACGTAGAATATCTCAATCGGAACTACTACGAGAGATCATCGAAAATTGGATTGTAGAACACGGTAAGGAATAAGAATATATCCGAAGAGGATCCCGTCGGTAATAACCAAGGTCTCCATTTTGTAGTTCCGGCGCTCCGCTCGCAGGATATTTGCTCCCCTCCCCTCGAAGAGGGGAGGTATATTACCCCTTGCCGTCGTCCCGACGCGCGTTGCGGTCGGGACTTGCTCCCCTCCCCTTAAGTAAGGGGAATGGTATGACAAGAGGGCTCGGTCATGGACCGGGCCCTCTGGCTTGCTGCGTATGAGCGATGTCACGTTGCCTGTCCGGGCTTGGAGAGCGCCTCCGCGGCCTCCTCGACCGTGTCGTAGAACTCGAAGATCGTGGTGAGCTTCGTCATCTCGAAGATGTGCTTGACGCGGGCGTTGACCGCGGCGAACACCAGCCTCCCGCCGATCCTGCAGAGTCCGCTGTGCGCCGTGATGAGGACGCCGAGCCCGACGCTGTTGATGTGCTCGACCTTCGAGCAGTCGACGATGATCTTCGTCGTTCCGCCCTTGATGAGCCACTGGAGCTGGGTGCCGAGCTCGTTGAGCCTGGCTTCCGTCTCCTTGCCCAGCATGTCGGTCAGGTAGCCTTCGGGAGCCACGATGGCGATCCCGGATCCCGTCACCGTTGTTCGGATGGTCATAGTGTCTCCACGGCAGGTGCTGGTGCGAGGAGCGATGCGGCCGCTTCCTCGTAGGTCGCGGTGAGCTCGAGCGGGTGCTCGAGGTTTGTCATCTGCGTGATCATTTGTGCGACGTGCTCCGAGGCGCCGCTGAGGACCATCCTTCCACCGAGCTTGCGCAGGGTGTAGTGGGCCACCACGAAGACGTGGACGACCATCACGCCCACGAAGTCGACCTCGGTGAGGTCGACGATGAGGCGCGCGGTCCTCGGCCTGACGATGCGTCTGAACACCTTCGAGAGCCTTTCCTCCGCGTCGGTCCCGGCGAGGCGTCCTTTGAGGCGCATCACCCTGATGCCGTCCCTGGATCCGTGTCGGATGCGCATGTGACCTCCCGGTTTTCGTGACGTATTGTCGAAAGAGCTGTCAGATCGACCTCCTCCGCCTCCTCCTGATCGGAATTCCCTCAGGAGGAGAGCAGCAAAGGTATTGACCAGCCCCTCTATGGTCGGGTGCATCTTGGAATATCGGCGTTGGAAAGTCAATGTATGCGAAGAGGACCACGATACAGATGTTCGTGGTCCTCGCGCTTACTGAGCTGCCCTCCTTAGGGGCGTTGTCGTTAGGGCTTCGTGATGATCACGTCGCACCTCTCGTCCCACTGCCGGTAAACGAACCAGGTGGGACCCGCCGCGTGGCACAGCACCGACGCGGTACCCGTGGCACTCGAGGTGCCACTGGTGCCGTTCCAGACGGTGTAGAACCGGTACTGGTGTCCGAGGGTGGCGTTGCCGTCGTCCCCGGTGTGGAACCGCGCTACCACGCAGGTGTCGATCTGCCGGTAGCCGATGGCGAGCTTGGTTGCCCCGCCGTCGAAGACGCCGTACCGCACGTCGCCGGTGGCGTTGTCGATCGCGATCACCGAGAAGTTGTAGTTCGCGCGATCGAACGTCTTGAGACGCCACACGATGGCGACGGTACTGCTGTCACCACCGAACACGACGGCGGACACGACGAGCGACTTCGCGCCCGCCGAGCCGAGGTAGCTGTCGTTCCCCGGGATGGTGTCCGGAGGCGACGGCGTGGTCTCGTAGAGGATGCAGACCGTGTCCGTGTCGGCCGGACACGTCGGGCATGGGGGGTTGACGGTGTGGGACGGTGCCAGCGGGTTGGGCTTGCCGCAGCCGCCGAGGACGACCGTCAGAGCCAGGAGCGCGACCGCGAGCATGGCCGCGATGGAGCGGTTGGAACGCATCGTGTCGCCTCCCTACTTGGCCAGCAGCAGCGGGCCGAAGTCGACGTTGAGGGTGAGCGCCGGCTTGTAGCTGCCGGAGCGGTTGTCGAGATCTGCGTACTGCAGCACGGCGACGCCGAGGCCGATCCTGACTGCGGGGAACCCGTAGCCGATCCCGACCTCGCCGCCTTCCGAGCGTGCGGTCGTGTGACCGTCGCCCCGGATCTCGGTCCACGTGGACCGGTATCCGAGACGGACGGACGTGCACAGCTCGTCGCCGAACTGGATGCCGTAGGCCGACGTGCCGCGGTTCGGGGGCTGGAAGTCCTGCCCCTCGACCGCGTATGCGCCGACGTTCCACGTCCCGAAGTGCGTGCCCGCCGCGACACCGATGCTCGGCGTCACGACGCGCTGCGGGTCGAGCCAGCAGCCAGCGAAGCCGACCGTGGGACGGACCCAGAATGTCGGGACCTCGCGGACGGTCTCCGTGCGGTATTCCTTCTTCAAGTAGAGGGTGTCCTTTGCGGGCTTGGTGGTCACCGTCGGGACCTTGTACACGCGGATCAGGAGGACTCCCTGGCCGGTCTGGTTCCCGCCAGGCTGTGCCGGAGGAAAACCCTCGATGACCTGCGACACCGGCTTGAAGCGGTAGCCCAGCTTCTGGCTGAGCTGCAGCGGCCGGTACAGCGCGTAGCTGGTGTTGTCGCGGTCGTTCACGCGCGGGCGCCCGAGCGTGATGTCTGGGTCTCCGCGCATGATGCTGCTGCACCCGACCCCGAGGTTGTCGTAGTCGCACACATCAGAACCGCGTTGAAGGAACGCATCAGCGATCGCCTCCGCGAACTTCGGCGGGTGTTTGATGTCCCCGGGCGCGTAGACGCCGAGGAACAGCAGCGAGTCGCGGACCATGCCCGTGGTCCCGTACTCGCTCAGTACGATCTGGTCCGCCGCGTCCTTCACGAACTGCGGCAGGTCCTTGTCGGTCAGGATCTGCGCCGGCGAGGGACCGCGGTACGGCTTCGCCTGCGCGGGGCTCGCGACAGTGATCGCGAGCACCGCGCACAGCAGGAACAGCAACATCCGCTTCATGTTCATGGTACCTCCGCTCTAGGGGGACTTTGAAACAGGTGGACGTCATGATACTTCGGGTCGGCGTTACGTCACCTCCTTGTGGTGGTGCCTATTGTGAGTTCAACGTGTTTTCAACGACCAAGTGAACAACCGAACACAACGTTCCTCCTTGTATTACACGGAAAGAGCGCTGATGCGGTTGGACTGATGAATCTACTGGAATATGAGAAAAAAGTCAAGCTATATTGAACAGCATCGAATGGCTTGCAAGCCGTAGCACAGCGAAGGCTTGGTGCCGTCGGTCGGATTCGAACCGACAAGGGATTGCTCCCACTAGCTCCTCCCGCCTACCCCCGGATCAAGTCCGGGGTTCGGCGGGCAAGAAGGCTGGCGGAATCCTATAATAAGATGGTGCCGCGGAGAGGACTCGAACCTCTATGGGGTTGCCCCCGCTAGCTCCTAAGGCTAGTGCGTGTACCAATTTCGCCACCGCGGCACGGTGTCAAATACTGCTCCTATTGTACCGGGCTGTCAAAGGTAATGGAAGGTGGTGTAGAATAACAGCGTATGTTCCTGGAAAGACTTCATGAGGTCGAACCCCCGCCCGTCGACCCGATCGTACACCACCGGCGTCGCCGGAAGAAGCGCATCGCGTGGGGGACCATCATCATCGTCGTCATAGCGTCGGGCGTCGTTGCGGCGATCTGGTTCCGCGACGAGCTGCGGCTCTCGACGTTGTTCGCGTCGAACTCGAACCGTACGATCAATGCGACCAACCGCATGAACTCGAACCGTCCTGTCAGCACGACGCCTGTGTCGCTGGTCGATACTGACCGCGATAGCTTGACGGACGATCTCGAATCGCTGTACGGCACCGATTCGAACAAGGTCGACACCGACAGCGATACGTTCTCGGACGGCGACGAAGTAGCGAATGGGTATGATCCTCTGAATTCGAAGGAGGGAGCGCGTATGGTCGATTTTGCGCTCGTCACTGCGATCGCGAAGGGCGATCCGAACGTCATCGTCCTGAGTTCCGGGATGGGGACCGCCGACCGCGAACGGTATTACCTCCTGTACAACGGTGCGTCGACCTCGTACTACGCCGCCGACGGATCGATCCGCGCGCAGTGTCCTGTGAACACGGAGCAGACCGGCATCTGCATGACGCTGCCGAACGAGATCCGGACGGACTTCTCGCGGACCTACATCGATACGGCAACGTCCGACGCGTACCACGCGCCGTTCTGATCATGAAATTGACCGCACGAGAGGGGAAGGAGCTCGCGATATTGTTGAAGAGGCTCGGCGGGAACACCTGGCTTCCCGAGAACGTCTTTCTTGCTATTCACGCGGCCGTGTCCATGTGGGCGCCCGAGCTTGTGATCGTCAGACAACGACAAGGACGGAAGGAGATGCTCCTGACGCCTTATGATGGCGTCTTTCGGAGGTCGTATTGGCACATCCCCGGCGGGTACAATCTTCGCGATGAGACGATGCAGCAGTCATGCTCCCGTATCGCACGGCGCGAGCTGGGATTCGATGTTCGCGCACAGAAGATCATGGATGCCTATAAGTGGACCGCGCAGGAGCATCCGTACGGCAGACCGCTCTCTTTGTATGTGCTCTGCAGGCCGGTCAGGCGGATCAAGGAGCATGCACGGATGAAATTCTTTCCCGTGCGGCATTTACCAAAGAAAATGATGCCTGCACATCGGAAATTCATTGAAAAGAACCTGTGGTAGCCGCGCTCTTGACGCTACGTTTTGTAGTGCTATCCTCGTAGTGGACATCGGCGGCGCAAAGGCCTCCGGTTATGTTTATTCGACGGTTGTTGATGGCGCTGATGGTGACAGCGGTTTTTAGTGTGCTATCCGTGGAAACGATAGGGGCGGTCGACGGACCGCCGGTCGTGATCAACGAATTGATGTGGATGGGTTCGTCCGCGTCGTCGTCCGACGAGTGGATCGAGCTCCGGAACAAGACCGACGCGGTGGTGGACGTCAGCGGGTGGCGATTGACGCGTCTGTCATCCGGCAGCGAGGCGACGATGGTGACGATACCGGCTGGGAAGGCCATTGCGGCACACGGATTGTTCCTGGTATCGAACTTCGCCGCTGATTCGGCGAGCACGACGCT